>JBEEMZ010000200.1:0-9327 GCA_041192405.1 Bacteroidota bacterium
ATGAGCATGGATAATTCTTCTTCTTTGCGCCCGTCTTTAAAAAATTTAATGAGGGCAATTTGCACGATTCGGTCTCTCATTACATTGAGTCCAGTGGATTCAATGTCGAAAAAAACGAGGTCGCGTTGAAGGTTCAATTGCATAAGTAATTGAATATTAGGTAGTTACAAAATAATTAGCTGTCAAATCATCATAAAAAATTTCCAGAGGGAGCTAAATTTAAAGCAATTTTTCATTGATTTTACTTGCAAACGCAAAGATAACAAATTTGTTGAAAAGGATGAATCGGAATGAGATTTGCCCCGAATTACCCAAATTTTACACAAATTTGTGTAGAAAGAAATTCGTGCAATTCGTACAATTCGTGGCAAGCAATTTGCCATAATCAAATAAAATTCGTTTTAAACGTTAAAATTTACTTTTTATCATCAAATTAGTGAAAAAAAAAGAAATTTTAATTTGCAGAATCAAATATTTGTGTATTTTTGCGCCCGTTTTGAAAATCATTGAAAAATCACACTTGAAAACTATGCAACAAAATTCAATTACAACGCCGACGCTCAGTACGAGTGAAATCACGCGCCGTTTTCTTTTGTGCCATCAGAAATTGCGCGAGTCGAAAACGATTAAAAGCAGTCGTCAATTTGCAATCGAATTGGACTATTTGCCTCAAAGTTTGAGCGAAATTTTGAAAGGGCGGCGTGAAGCAACCGTTGATTTGTTGCGCAAAGCCGTAGATTATTATCGTTTCAATCCGATATTTTTGTTTACGGGCGAAGGTGCGATGTTTTTGTCGGAGAGCGACCGTACAGGATTGCGTACATTGACCGTTTTGAAGGATAAAGCGGCAGAGGAGCAAATCATTCATGTGCCGATTCCTGCACAATCTGCCTACGCGACGGATTTAAGTGACCCTGATTTTATACTCAGTTTGCCACACTTTTCGTTGCCCGACTATAAATATAAGGTGGGAACGCATCGCGCTTTTGACGTTTCAGGCGATGGCATGGAACCGACCCTTTTTGAAGGCGATAAAGTGGTTTGCAGTTTCGTAGAAACGCCGCTTTGGGAATCTGCGTTGAAAGACGGTTATGTATATGTGATTGTGACCAAAGGCGATGTATTGATTCGAAGATTGCGTAATCAATTGAAAGACAATAACTTATTAGAAGTTTATACGGATAATTCGTTTTACGAGCCGACTCAAATTTCGATTAATCATATCAAAGAAATTTGGTATGTTCGAGCTAAGATCAGTCCATTTTTGCCCTCGCCGTCGAGTGTTCACGGTCGGTTAGAGACGGACATGCGCGAATTGAAGCAAACGATTAAAGAACAATCGAAATTAATCGAAAATTTAAATCAAACCATTGAAAAATTATTGAACAAATGATTCTTCCATTCGTTTAGTAAATACCTTGTTTCAGAATATAATTTCGTCACTTACAAAATGTTTTGAAAAGTTACTAAAACACGTTAAGAAAATTTTAAATTTTAAGAAAATAGCAAATTAATTAAGGTTTTTTGCAAAAAAACTTGTAGTTTATTTTATTAGTTTGTACCTTGCGGCGTTTTAGCGAAATAAAAAATTAAAGTGGCTTTAAAACGTATCTAAATTTTTTTTATTATGACAGATAAGTTTGATAACATTGACCTCAGAATCTTAAAGATCCTTCAGGGTAACAGCAAGATTACTAATTTGGAATTATCCAAGCAAATCGGTTTATCGCCAGCTCCGACTTTGGAAAGGGTTAAGAAATTGGAATCCGCCGAAGTTGGCATCGTGAAGAGCTACCATGCTGTTGTGGATCCACAGAGCATCGGTTTGAACGTGAAAACCTTCGTTTTGGTGTCTCTTGCGTGGCAAAAAGATAACGCTCTCAACAATTTCTTAGACAAAATCAAGGAAATTGAAGAAATCACAGAGTGTTATATCATCACGGGCGAAGCAGATTTTTTAATTAAAATCATTTGCAAAGACATCCCGACGTATGAACAATTATTGTTCAAAACATTGTCTCAAATCGAGGAAATCGAGCGTTTGAAAACCTTGATGACCCTTTCGACGGTGAAAGATTCTAAAGTGTTGCCGTACAAATACGAGTAATCGTTTTTTTGTGTTGGGAACCAACAAATTGCGTCAACTGGCTTGTTGACGCAATTTTTTTTTGATTTTTTGATTTGAATAATCTAAAATATTGCCAACTGCTACTCGCTCCGCCCGAGCTATCACCACCAAACGACCTGCCCCGACTTGAAGAACGCCATTTCAATCTTTTACCGCCTCCAATTTGTTTTTGAAAAATGACGTTTTGTTTACAAAAAAGAAAGGAACGCCTTTGGAGCGTTCCTGATGAAAACATTAATAAAGTTCAAGGGATTGTTATTTGCCTGTCTTGGTCAAATAGAATAGTACGGGATTACGGAATGTGGATTTCGGAATGAAACCAATCGAAGTTCCACAAATCACTTGCTTATCAGTAGGTGCTGTAAAATAAATGAAAAATCATTATATATAAATAATTGATAACCAATTATATACACCGTTTAGAAGGTTTAAAACCTTCCAAACGGTATTGTCGTTTATTTCACTTTTACTACTTGTACGCAATCATTTACAAAAAGTTTTTCAATTTCGGTTTCCTACGGAATGACAAGTTTTTTTTGTCATTCCGTAGGAACACAATCTACCTGTGTATCTGGATATAACCTGATTTTTTGACCCCATTTCCTAATTCTAAAATATAGAAATAAGTGCCATCTATCAGTACTTTACCGTCAAATCTGCCATTCCAATCATTTTTATAAGGCTCCGCTTCATAAACTTGATTGCCGTAACGATTGAATATCATTAATTTATTCGTTGGATATTTCTCTAATCCGACAATTTCAAAAATATCATTGAACCCATCGTCATTCGGCGAAAAACCTGAGAATACCACTACATCATCACATAAAACATCTATAACCACTTTTGCCGTATCGCTGCCCATCTCTGTGTGGATTGCATAGTAAAAACTATCCCGTTTTTGACAATCCGCATCATTCGGTTTGTACTGTACCGTATTATCCGAGTTGATGATGGCGTAACCATAGGATGGTTGTGTCACAAGTTCGATTTTAATCGGCGAACCTTTAAATTTGCTTAATGAATCGTTTGCTAAAACAGCCACTTTTAAAGCAGTTTTCGCAACGGTAAAGCCCATGTCATTGTTCGTAAAGCCGCTTCTAACACCGCTTGATGGACCACCACTTACAATGGTACGCTCGCGTATATCCAAGCGAATCGTTATCGTATCGCAAATACCTCGCACATCATCACAACGACGCACTATAATATTATCACGACCAACGCGTTCCCCACGAATAATCACACAATCGGTTGTATCATTTATCCGATACGTCACATTCGGACGCACGCCTGAAAGCGAACGCATCGTCGTCAAAATCGGATGCACACCCACAAAACATAGGGTCTCATACTCTTTCAAATACACAAAGGTATCTATCACGACGCTCGAAACCCGACCTGTTGGCGGCGGAGGACATTTCACACACACATTTACGGTATCTTTACAACCGTTCACATTACGCAATATCAATTGATGACAACCTGTATCTAACTTGATACCCAAACCTTTCAGTATGAATTGACGATTCGGAGCAACTGTTGCAACTGTTAAATTATTGCGCTTGAATACCATATTGCCATAATTGCTGCGCGGGTTTCCTCCTTTGAGTGAATACGCGGTTGCATCTATTGTCCAATTACCCGATGGATCCCAACGATTCATTGAATCTCGTAATGCCGCCATCGTTGCTACTCGTGCTGTGTAAGTCTGTCCATTCACTATCCACGAACCTAATTGATAAGGTCCAGTTGGGTAATTAAAGGTCAATGAGTAGTAACTATAAGCGAAAACCGTATCTGATGAACAGGGTACAAACGGATTCGGTCTAATGAAGCCATTGATGGTCAATTGATAATCTAAACTATCTTTACGCGCAATGGACGTACAAAGTATCGTTCCGCGACAATCGTTGGTTTGCAATAAATGGTCTCCTTCGTAAGTCGTCATACAACCTTGATTTGGATTCGGACGCACATGAATTGCAATCGTTATCGTATCGCAAGTATTGCCCGCACAACGACGAATACATAACGTATCCGAACCTTGACGATTGCCCAATAATGCAATACAATCTTTATTTTCATCAATGCTGTAAATCGCAAAACCTTGATACTTATCCAAACATACATTTGTTAATCTTGTAAATTGTGGATCTTGCAAGTTATTCAAACAAATCGTATCTCGGTTGCCTACATACATGGTACGTGCAAAGGTCGTGTTGACAATCGGCGGTGTGACCATGCCAGGACAATTCACTTGAATCGTAACCGAATCTCTACAATTAAGCAGTGGATTCGTGAATACTAACAGGTGACGACCTGTATCCAAACGCATGCCTACTTCTTTTGGAATAAAATTCCGATTTGGATTGAAGCGTGCAATGATTTGTGCATTTTTCATAAATTGCATTTGTCCATAATTGTTCCGCGTATTGCCGCCCTTGATGGAAAATGCCGTTCTATCCAATTGCCAGTTACCGTCTCTATCCCATTTATTCATCGAATCTACTAATGCAAAAATATTTCTAATATTATTCGCCGCATAAACTTGACTATTCACTTCCCAACTGCGCAAATTATAAGGGCCATTTGGATAATTAAACGCTAATGAGAAATAAGTATATGAAAATACGGTATCTGTTGTGCAAGTCGGGAATCCTAAACTATAACGATAGCCATTATCCGTAATCGTGTATTTAGACGTGTCATTTACATTCAAATTCGTACAAATGGTTGCTAAATCAGCACAACTCGCCAAACTTAATGATCTTGATCCTGTGTAAACCGTGAAACAAGCGGTATCACTATGTGTAATCCGTGGTTTTACTCGAATCCGAACGGTTACGGTATCACAACGATTATTTGGATAGCACCGTCTTAAACACAATGTATCTGCGCCAATCGAAATCCCTGAATAATTCAAACAATCCGTTGTTTCGTTGATATTGTAACCCGCGAAATTTCTATAATTACTTGCACAAATATTTGTAATCGTTGTGCGCGTTGCATCACCATAAGTATTCAAACAAATCGTATCTAAATCACCAATTAAAATAGAGGTGTCAATGATGCGACTGTTCAAGACATATACTTCTGGACGGCACGTTATATTTACTGCAACACTGTCGCGGCAACCGTTCTCATTGTTCACAAATAGGATTCGGTGGCTACCTGTATCCACTTTTACGGATACTTTCGCTGGAACGGCACGTGTGTTCAAGGATAATCTTGCAATTTCATTGCCATTGCGTTTGAAGACCATTTGACCATAACGGTTGCCATTTCGACCACCCACAATAGACAAACTTCGTGCATCCAAAACCCATTCACCACCTGCGTCCCAACGATTCATGGAATCCACTAAAGCGCGTATGGTAGGAACTGATGCGACTGTAAATGTGGTGTTATTCACCGTCCAAGCAGACATGTTATACGGACCGTTTGGATAGAAACGCGTCAATGTCAAGTAGTTATAACTTCTTAAACTATCTGTTCCGCAAGTTGCGCCCGTTCCAAAAGTAGCCGATGTGCCATTATCTGTTATCGTATATTGCGATAGATAACGATAACCGATGGTGCTACACAAGTCTAACAACGAATCGCAACGAACCTCAATCACCGTCGGACCCGTATAGGCTTTGTCGCAAACCACTTGGCAATCATTGTTTACTTGGATGTTGCGAATCGCAAAAACACAGTTTAACGCATCTGTAATCGTCACATTATAAACACCTTGTGCCAAACCTGTACGCGTATTCACCGTTGTCGTCGTTGCTAAATCAGACCACTTATATAGATATGGTGTCTGACCGTTTGTCGGTGTTACGGTGATGCTGCCACTTGCATTACAATTTTTATTCACTGCGGTCGCAATCGCTGACAAGTTACAAGTTACGGCACAACCTGTTGTATCATTCGGAATCACAATCGTTCTATCCAATACACAAGTATCTCCTGCCCGCTTGATGCTCACGCGATACGTACCTGCCGCCAAGTTAATCGCTGCATTCGTGGTACTCACGTTGTTCGTCCATGTATAAACGTAATTGCCATTGACTGCCATTGTAATATCAATGCGTCCTGTCGGCTGTCCACAACGAGCATTGATTTTATCTAACTTCGCAATCACGGGCGTATCACAAGGTGTTGGTACACAACCATTTAAGTTATTATTCACCACCAAAGTACGCTTCACAGAACACAAGGTATCTCCATCTCTATAAACCGTTACAGCATACGTGCCTGCTCGCAAATTGCTAACCGTTGCCGTATTGCCCACATTTGGAGACCAAAGGTATGTAAAGTTACCTGTATTTGTTAAATTTAAATTGATGCGACCGTCATTTTGATTACAACGAGCGTCCGTTACATTCACACTGCCAATGATAGGTTTTTCGCAACTGCGCGGATCCAAATCAGATGGACATTCTGAACGAATTATCAAGGTATCTAATTTCAAATTACAACCTTTCGTATCCGTAATCGTCACTGCATAAGTGCCTGCTAATAAATCAGTTCGGTCTTCTGGTTGGTTATTTCCTTGCAAATCTGCCCAACGATACGTATATGGAGCCGTTCCACCCATGATTTCCATTTCGATACGACCCGCTTCTATCACTCCATTATTCGGACAACGGCGATTGACTTTATTGACAACCGCTTTTATCGGCATCGGATTCCGCACTTCAAAACATTTTGAACCAACAATACATTGATTCGCATCTTTTGCAATCACGCAATAACTGCCCGCCGCTAAACTGTCATTACTCCATACGCGACCATTGCTATCCATGATTTGAACCGTCAAACCAGTTGATGGTGTCACCGTAAAGTTGACGCGTCCATTGCGCATGTCTGGGCAACTTACGTAAACGATTGGATTTGCCATCCCGATAGTTGCAGGTGTTTGAATTCCGTTTTCCATTGCAAATGAAGCGTTTATACCACATTGCGTTGTATTATCCGTGACGGAAACCGTGTAAACGCCTGCTGCTAAATTGCGCCGAGTCGAATCATTCACGCCCCAATCATAACCGTAATTGCCAGAACCACCGAGTACATGAATCGTTGCCTGACCATTCGCTTGACCACAAGTTGCCTTCGTTTCAATCGTCGTATTCGCTACCAAATTATTTTGTTCACCAACCGTTACATTCATGACAGTTGGACACGTTCTATTATTGGTATTCGTCACTTGGACTTGATAAATGCCTTTTCTCAAATCCGTTCTGTATAACGCTTGCGAATTATCCATCAACCATAAGTAACGCAAGGTATCCGCTTGTGGCAAACGCGCCGTTCCATTCGCCGCATTACAAGTCGCAGGAGTCGTCGTCGGACGAATATTCGCAACCCAAGTTACTTGGTTGCCTACCCCGACATTCACCACTGTGAAACATGCTGGATTGTTCCGAACCGTTACATACACTTGATACGCACCTGCTCGCAAACCTTCCCGACGATTGCCAATTCCATTCGGCGTTCCTTCTGCGGGCGACCATTCAAACTCATAATTCGCTGGGTTTAAACCATTTAATACAATTTCAGCTATCGCATTTGCATTACCACAAGTTGCGCCTTGAACCCAAATACTATCAATTGCGGGCGGACGGCAGGCACAATTGTCTCGAACTTGGATATTCCGAAGCACTTTCGTGCAATTGTTCGCATCCGTAATCGTCAAATTGTAATAACCTGCATTCAAATTTGTGCGATTTCTTGGGTCGTCTGAACCTGTCAAATCTGCCCAATCGAACCGATAGGGACTTGCACCACCTGCCAATGTCAACCGAATCGAACCTTTTACATCACAAGTTGCATCGGTTTTAACCAATGTTTCAACCATTGGGTCACGGTCTTTAACTTCAAATGATTTGCTAAATGCAATACAACCACTCGAATCCATCAAATTAAACACGTATCTGCCGACTGTTAAACGACCATTTGAAACCACTGCATTGGTTGATGCATCCTTAATTTCCATGCGAGCAGGTTGTTTGAAACCTGTGCCGTAAGCAATCTGCGGATTCACTCGACCATCCGAAATCCCTTGACAACTCGTATAAATGATAGAATCCATCACAACCGACGCATTCACCGTTCTTTCCATCAACGTGTAAGTCACTGCGGTACGGCAACCTGTTGTATTATCCGTCACTGTAATCGTTGCCGAACCAGCCATCAATACGTAACGAGCACTGCCTTCGCCCCAACTGTATGTATAATTGCCGCTACCACCTGTTGCTATAATCCGCACCGCGCCATCCATTCGACCACAAGAGGGTTCTTGAATCACTTCAAAACGCGCTGTTAAGCTATTATCGGACGGAATCACTACCGTTTTCACCACTGGACACGCGCCATCTTTCGTAATGGTCACGGTATAGTTACCCGCGCCAACATTCACTAATGGATTGCCCGTCTGACCATTGCTCCAACGGAAATAAATCACTTGTCCATCCACAAAAGTCGCACGACCTGATTGCGCAGTACAACCTGCACCCACAATCGTTGGCTCGGCTACTGTAAATCGGTTTGGACTGCTAATGGTAAACGTTGTATCTTTATAACAAGCCAAATTTGTCGCTTTCCAAACTCGAACGGTGTAATTACCTGCTGTCAAATGGGTTGCCGTCTGCGTCGTACTCACATTAGGAGCCCAAGTGAAACGATAATCGGATGCATTTCCAACAATATTTAAGGTTGCAGAACCATTTGTACCATCGCAATTGACATCCGTTTTGGTAATCGTGAACGGTCGCAAGTCGCAATCACAACGATTTTCAATCAAAATGTCAAATGTTTTGAAACAGTTGCCGCCTGATGAAACCGTTACACGATAGGTTCCCGCCCGTAAATCATTGCGTAAAGCCCCTGTCGCACCGTCACTCCATGAATAGTTGTAAGTTGTCGGCGTAAACGTAATGCTACCCGCCGCATCACCACAACTTTCATTACGGAAAGTGTAGGTTGCCGAAACATCATTTCCAATCGTAATCAATTGCGTACCAATCGCTGAGTTGCCACAACGGTCTGTTGCTGTCCAAGTCCGCATCAAGGTATAACCACAAGTACCATTCGTTCGATTCTCACTATAAGCCACTTGAATCACGCCGTCACAAGCATCACTCGCTGTTACGCTCGCAACCACAGGAATTTGATTTGCATTAACCGTCACATTTGCAGGCACACCTGCC
>JBEEMZ010000201.1:0-9282 GCA_041192405.1 Bacteroidota bacterium
AGCATGGCAGTGCCAAGTGCTATAAATAGCACCAATATAAAATTTTTCATATTCAGTAATTTAAAAAATAAAAAAATGTTAAAATTTAAGTTTAAAATAACCGTCTGTTATTACTGCACTATCGCAAGAACGTTTTAGCGTCTGACCTTGAAATCTGCCAATAACAATATGGTTGGCAGTATCTACTGACAAAATATCTAACCAATTTACACTAATTGTATCTTCAATTGAAGAACTACAATTGGTACCTCGATAAGTGATATCATCTAGTTTTAATCTGCCACGTCCACCACTCCCTAATTTATTGGAAAAAGTAAGTGACTCTTTACCTTCTCCTGTTGTGTCTCTAAGAGCTTGAATCCAGATACCCCCTTGAAGCGAATCAGGGTTGTATAAAGTGGTCACACGCCCCGCTTTCCAAGAGATAATGTTGTTGTCAGGAGGCAGCGTAGCTTGCCAAAACCTACCATTGATTTTGCACCGAAGCGTGTCTTTTGAGACCGCTTGTATTGGAGGTTGCTCTTTGCTACAGTCGCTAAACAACCACCACAAGGGTATGAGCAATATAAAAAAGGGTTTTTTCATAAGAAAACAATTTAAATGATTCAAAAATTAAATTTAAAAAATTATATAAAGTATAGTGTATTCAATACAAAGGCTTTATCTTCAAAGTAAAACTTTGAAAATACAAAGGCATTATCATCATAGGCACAAAGCAGTACGCCTTGTGGCTCAGACACGATGCCTCATGTCTGCAATTTACAATCTCAAAAAAGTTGAATCACACTTGTTGTCAAGTGTAGGTGGAACAAAATCGTTGGCTTCTTTTTAAAATCATATTAGTATTAATTTGTATTAGTTAGAAAAATAAAACACCTTTTGTTAATCATTCGTTATTGCAAAGTTAATATCCTTGATTTAAATATGCAAATTTATTTTATACTTTTTTTAATATTTTTTAGTACGGCTTTTTTGCCGTATTATAAATGATTGAAATAATTATATGACAAAGTTAAATGTATCTTCAACCAGATATTTATCGAATATCGCAAATAATATATTTTTATTTATCTTATATTAATAAAATTTCAAAAATTCTTTTCAAAACCCCAACAACATCCTAATTCTAAAACGAAACAGCATTCCTCAATAATTTCAAAATATTCCGCGCCCCATTTAATGTTTTAACATTTTCTCGAATGAAAATCAAATGTTTTGGCGTTTGGCGAACTGCCATTTGATGTTTATTCGAACCTGTTTTTTGGATGAATTGCATGACCTTTTTGAACGATTCTGTTTCATAAAAAGGTGATTGCGGATTACCCACGAAATAGCATTTCAATTGCCCATTTTTCAACATAACTCGTTCAAAACCAAGTACTTTTGCATCCCATCTTAATCTCAAGCCATCAAATAATTCCTCTACTTGAATTGGGATTTTGCCAAAACGGTCTTTCAATTCTGCCCGAAATTTTTCAATTTCACCTTCATTTTCTATCAAATCTAACTGTGTATAAAGGCTTAAGCGTTCCTGCGTTTGATGCACATATTCAGATGGAATGTGCATTTCAATATCCGTATCAATGATCACATCATATACAAATTGTTTGTTTTTGCCTGTTTTTTCCAACTCTTCTTTGAATAAATCTTTAAAATCGCCTTGTTTTAACTCTAAAATCGCTTCTTCCAAGATTTTTTGATACGTTTCAAACCCAATATCTGCAATAAACCCACTTTGTTCCGCCCCTAACAAATTACCCGCGCCGCGAATATCCAAATCGCGCATTGCAATTTGGAAACCACTGCCTAATTCCGAGTACTCCTCCAATGTTTCCAGCCTTTTTTTGGCATCCGCAGTCAATATATAGACGGGCGGACACAACAAATAACAATACGCTTTCCGATTCGAGCGACCGACGCGCCCGCGCAATTGATGCAAATCGCTCATCCCAAATTGATGCGCATTGTTGATAAACATCGTATTGGCATTGGAAATGTCCACGCCCGTCTCAATAATATTGGTGCAAACCAACACATCATAGCGTTTATCCACAAATTCCGTGATAACTTTTTCTAATTCGTCGGCTTCCAACTGCCCGTGCGCGACCGCAACATCTACGGAAGGACACATCGCCCGAATCGCTGCCGCAATATCAGGCAAACTTTTCACGCGATTATGCACGAAAAAAACTTGCCCGCCACGACTCACTTCTTCTTCAATAGCCTCTTTTATCAATAATTCGTTATATGTATGTATCTCAGTTTGAATGGGTTGCCTGTTTGGTGGTGGTGTGCGCATTACAGATAAGTCTCGCGCTGCCATGAGTGAAAATTGCAAGGTTCTTGGAATTGGGGTTGCTGTCAATGTTAATGTATCAACATTTGCTTTGATATGACGAATTTTCTCTTTGGCGGCAACACCAAATTTCTGCTCCTCATCCACAATCAATAATCCTAAATCCTTGAAAACCAAATCTTTACTCGTCAACGCATGTGTTCCAATGATAATATCAATTTTACCCGATTTCAAATGCATCAAAATATCTTTGCGCTGTTTGGTCGTTTTGAAACGGCTCAAATAATCCAACGTCACTGGAAAATCGGCAAATCGTTCGCTCAATGTTTTGTAATGTTGCGCAGCGAGAATCGTCGTTGGAACGAGAATTGCAACTTGTTTACCCGCCAAAACCGCTTTGAATGCTGCCCGAATCGCCACTTCGGTCTTTCCAAAACCCACATCACCGCAAATTAATCGGTCCATCGGATGCTGTTTTTCCATATCCGCTTTCACTTCTTGCGTTGAAGTGAATTGGTCAGGCGTATCCTCATACATGAAAGATGCTTCTAATTCGTTTTGCAAATGCTGGTCAGGTGGAAACGCAAAACCCTTTAATTCACGGCGTTGTGCATATAATTTAATTAAATCTGTTGCGATATCTTTTAATTTTTTCTTAGTAGCCCGTTTGAGATTATTCCAAGTATCGCTGCCAAGACGGTTCAATTTAGGCGGCGTTCCGTCTTTTCCAACAAATCGAGCGATTTTATGCAACGAGTTGACGCTCACATATAATAAATCATTATTTTGATACATCAATCGAACCGCTTCTTGAATCTGACCATTGATGTTCAACTTTTCCAAACCCGAAAATTTGCCCACACCATAATCTATATGAGTTACAAAATCACCTATCGTCAACGTTTGCAAAACATGTCGTGTCAAATGTTCTGCTTTTGCAAACCCGCGTTTTAGATTAGCACGATGATAACGGTCAAAAATTTGATGGTCGGTATAACACGCAATTTTTAAATCCGTATCTATAAAACCTTGATAAATCGCATTTTGTATCGGCTCAACTTGTACTTTTGCATTCAAACTTTGAAAAATCGAAAACAATCGTTTAATTTGTTGAGGTTGATTTGACAACAAATAATTGGTAATTTTAGAAGAGGTGTTTTCATGCAAATTTTGAATGAATATGTTAAAATTCTTATTAAAACTGGGTTGCGGTTTTGCATGGAAATGAATGCTCTCAACTTGTGGCAAATCTTTGATTTTCAATAAGTTATGATTTAGCAAAACCATTGAAAACATTTCTAAATCTTGCATCGCTTCAAACGGACGGACAAACGCACGGTCATCAAAAAAACGCTTTACATCGGCAATCTCTTGAAATGGAATTTTGGTAATCGCTTCTTCGGCACGTTCAAAACAAATTTGCCACTTTTCTAAAACATATTGTGTATCATAAGTCCAAATAATTGCATTTGTTGGCAATGTCTGGAAAAAAGAAACTTTTTGCTCTTGTTTAAAATGCGTATGAATGTTTGGAATAATCGAAATTTTAGATACATTTTGTTTTGACAATTGTGTACTTGGGTCAAAAATCCGAATACTTTCCACTTCCACATCCATCAATTCAATGCGATAGGGCAATTCATTTCCATAACTAAACACGTCCACAATCCCACCGCGCACCGAAAACTCTCCAGGTGCGCTCACAAAATCCACCCGATGAAAGCCATAATCAAGGCACGTTTTAAAGAAATATTCGACGTTTAATTGCGCACCTCGTTGAATATCAATGCGTTTTGTATTCAAAAAAGTAGGCGCAACTACTTTTTCAAACAACGCTTCTGGATAAGTAACGATGATTGGAAGGTTGCTAACTTGCGTTGAATGACGGGTTTGTTGCGTCAAATTATCAACGATTTCAGTGCGCACGGACGCATTTTCAGACAAAATGTCTAAAAAATATTCCCAATTTTTACAAACATTTCGTTTGAAAGAAGCGGGCAAAAAATGAACTTTTCGATTGGGCAACAAGGTTTGCAAATCATTTTGAAGATAATTTGCTTCATCGAAATCGGTCGCAATAATAAGGTGTAATTGCGCCGAATTTTGAGCCGTTGCCGCCATGACAAATGCCATCTGCGCGCCCACTAAACCTGTTAATGGCACACGCAAAGGTATATCTGATTGATTATCAATCAGTTGGGTCAACAATTGCACTTGTTTCGACCCTTGATATTTGGATAATATAGTATCTAACGTTTCCACGCCGCAAAGATAAACATTGCCTTTATTTATTTGCGTTTTTCAAACACTTCTATTAAAAATCCATTGGGCGCGAGTAAAGTCATTACAGCCGCTTTGCCCAAGTCAGGACTCTCGTAAGTAACAGGTAAATGAATGATTTTCACCTTTTTATCTAACGCATTTTGATATATACGTGCAATATTGGTTGTTGGAAATGTCCACATTCCAATGCCACGATTGGGTAAACGCGGCGCAACATTGCTTGGAATGGCTAAACTATCTTTGAAATCCAAAAAAGTTAAGTGTCCAGATGGTGCGCCTTTCGCATATACTAACGCGTATCGAAATGGAATATCCATACCCAATCCCAATGCGGAACCTGCACTGGTTTTCCATGATTGATCGGTTCTTAATTCCATTCCTAAAACATCTGTGTAAAAATTAATATTTACATCGCTTTGATTTGTAACGACTTGTGATGAAAATCCAGGTCCTCCTACTTGCGTCTTTAAGTCAATTGGCGATAATTGAGGCACACCGCCGCCGCGCTCAATGCTCGCTGCATGCACAAAATCTGGCGCATTATAAACGGCTTCTGTATAAGGAAATTTTGTATTATCTCGCATGGTTCGGATGCCTGTGTGCAAGGGCGCAAGGGCATTAAAACCCAATTTTTTGAGGCTGGAATCCAATCTCATAGGACATGTATTTGGAAAACCAAGACTAAAACCACCTAATTCTCGCGGATTATAACTTTTATGAATCGTCGGAGTGGGCTTGTTCAAAACCAACAATCGAATTTCTATTAATCCTGGAACACTCGGTCGAGAAAACGTAAACAATTGCCAATCAATGCTTTCGGGAATATTCCATAATTTTCGTTGAATCATTTTTTGTGCATCGGTCATCAAAATCGGCCCTTTTAGGGTCAAACCCATGCCTTGCTCGTAAAATCGGCGACTGCTATCTAATGAATTGGTTGCAATCGTCACCGTATGTAATTGTTGTGTTAGTGCGCTGTCGGGATGGCTCAGAGGCGCGAGCGAGTCGGTCACCGAACGCACTGCATTGAGATTTTGCGATGGAATCGTCGGTTTGCAGGAGAGTGTGCATAAACACCAAATCAAATAAAAATATTTTTCCATACTACGGTTGAAAATTAATAAAAAACGGTTCAATGTGTTTATTTAGTTAATTGGGTGGGCGAAGATAAGGATGAATTGGTCATTGTTGCAAGTTTTTGAATTAGGAATGACGCAATTTTTAAGGAATAAAGGGCGGAATAATTCATTTTTTGACAAAAAATAAATTATTCCGCCCTTTATTCCTAATTATTTTGATAAATATTTAAATAATATTTGATTATTTCATTTAAATTTAAATTTTGTATCGCCTAATTTCAAGTTGCTGCCTACAGTTAGGGCAAAAATTGAAATTTTTTTAACAAAGATAATCCGTTTTCTTTTAAAACTGCAACGAAAATGACATATTAGAACCGTTTTCTAATGATTTTGCGCAATTTTAGTTAAATTTTTTATTTTTTTTCAAAAAAAGTTTGTAGGTTTGGAAAAAGCCTTTATTTTTGCCCCATTATATATATGGCATTGAATCTTTTGACAAACATCTTTGAGCAACTGTATCTGACCGAACCGTACTTTACATTGTGTGCCGTAGAGAAAACTTAACTCAATGAATACTACTAATGAATTGCCTGTTATTTACACTATTGGACATTCGACCCATTCGTTAACCTATTTTTTGGAGCTTTTGAATGCACATTCTATTGAATGTGTCGCTGACGTGCGTAGTGTGCCTGCGAGTCGTCATACGCCGCAATTTAATCAAATGCCGTTTGCTGCTTTTTTGAGAAAACAAGGTAAAATTTATATGCCTTTTTGCACAGAGTTCGGGGCGCGGAACGATGATGTTACCGTTTTGGACGAATGTGGGATTGTAGATTTTCAGAAATTGGTTAAAACGGAAACTTTTTTGCGGGGTGTGGAGCGATTGCAACGCGGGAGTGCGCAAGGTTATCGCATCGCTTTGATGTGTTCGGAAGCAGAACCCTTTGATTGTCATCGTTTTGTGATGATTGCCGATGCGTTGCGATGCACGGGCTTCAAAGTCATGCACATTTTGAAAGACAAATCATTGCAAACGAATGAGTCGTTAGAACTTCAATTGTTGAAAAAGTATCGAAAAAAATTGCCGCAACCATCGTTTTTTGAACCTGATGTATCGCCCGCAATGCAATTACGTGAAGCGTATCGCTTGCGGAATCGAGATATTGGTTACGATACATCCGAAGCTTAATTCATTATGATTCAATTATTTACCATCGGTTTCACACGTAAATCGGCGGAACGGTTTTTCCATCTCTTGAAGGAAGGTGGTGTACAGAAAATCGTAGATACGCGTATTCATGCAACGTCGCAATTAGCGGGTTTTGCAAAGCAACAAGATTTGGCATTTTTCGCCAAAGCAGTTGGCAATATGTCGTATGAACATCGAGAAGATTGTGCGCCGACCAAAGAATTATTGGCAAAATATAAAAATGACCAAATTTCTTGGGATGAATACAGTGTTGACTATTTGAATTTATTGGATATGCGAAAAATTGTTCAAAGAATACCACCTGAAACGTTGCATCAACATTGTTTGCTTTGCAGCGAACATACGCCTGAACAATGTCATCGGCGGTTGCTGGCAGAGTATTTTCAAGCTGTTCGCAAGGATGTTCAAATCATTCACCTTTATTAATTCACTTGGGTAATGATAAATGATGAATGATGAATATTAAATGATGTGTTTTATAATAAACGGATAACCAATTAATTATAAAATTCATCATTCATCATTCATCGCTATCTGTTACTTATTGCGCTCTTTTGAACGCTATGAGAACCACCTTTATTTGTCTCGCCAATTCGAGGAAACATGGCGAGCGATGTATCGCGGGCGTTGAGATTCAACCTGACCCGCAGACGCAGCAATATCAGTTAGTCAAGGACGGCGGGATGCCGCATTGGATTCGACCTGTGACGGAGACTGATTATGGGCAAATTCCGACTCAATTGGTTGAGAATATCCACTTATTGGACGTTATCAACCTTGAGAATCGTGGTAATGTGCCTACAAGTTCGCAAAAAGAAAACTTTTTGTTTGAACCCAAAAGCATTACCATTCAAACAAAATTAGCCCCGACCGTTGAGAATTTGGAAGCCTTGACAGAAGGTGCGCCACTGACTTTGTTTGGAAATCGCGGCAAAGCGGTCAGTGCGGAACGCATTGCTGAAGTGAATTATTCATTGCTTTTTGTGAAAGTGCATTCACCTGAATTTTATGCAGCACGATTGGGGCATCAATTGCGAGCAAAATTTGTTTATAATTCGAATGATTATGACTTTCCTGTGACGGATGTGCAGTTTTGTGAGCGATATTATAAAAATCCGAAAGTATTGGCGGATGCGAAAGATGTTTATTTTACGCTATCACTTGGGCAACTGCATGATAAGTGGTATTCTAAATTAGTTGCAGGTGTTTTTACAGCGATGAATTAAGATTTTTAAGTTTCGACTTTTGAAGGATTCAAAGGATTGATTTGCAATGATTTATAGAACTTTTGTTGGAATCAATTCTGAAAATTATTGTGAATCAATCCTACGAATCTTTCTTGGATGTTTTTTTGCAAGTTGTTAATATTAGTTTTTTGTTTAATGTTTTGTTTTTATGATTTAGAAACACCGATTGAGTATTGTGATTCGTAGAGATAAGTATTGCTTTATTTTTACGAATCACGATTTTTTAACACATGTATTTTAGGACAAACCTTCATTTAGAGTATTACGGATACGCTCGAAAACGGCAAAATGAAAATTGCATTGTTTTTTTGCCATCTTTTTCCTCAATAATGATTCTTTCGGTCGTGCTGCATACAACGGAAATATGATGTTTTTGCAACATCCGTATTAACGCTACGGTGAACGTCATTTCTCCCGCTAAATGCACCGCAGTCGTATCGGGATAATCATTTACGATTTTTTTTAAATACGTTTTTGCTTGTAATACAACATCTTCCGTATTTTCTTGTGGCGAAATCTGCGGAAACGGTAAATCGGTAACAGATTGATACTGTTTTTGGGCTGCTTCTAATTGTGCTGGAGACCAGTTTTTAGAAGGGTGATTGGATAAATTTAATAACATTTTATATACAAATGGTTGGTTTACATGTTTAATAAACGTTTAACTTCTTCTAAACTGGTTTTCAAAATGGGTTCAAATGCACTATATTCCTCAGCATCAGACATATATCCACCATGATTAATATCATTTCTAAATTTTTTAAGCCGATTATAGGCAGGTTCTAACTGCAAAAATAAAGGTTCAGCATGAATTTGCCTTATTTTTGCAGCATTAACGCCTTTCCAATCTATTTCTAATATCAAAAAACAGTTAAAAGCATTATAAATATGCTTGCGTCCTCTGGCATAATTATCTTTTGGTAAGCGCATGACAGCACATAACATCGTAGCAATGGCTTCCTGCAAAAGCGTTATACCTTGTTGAATTAAATGATGTTTCAAACACCATTCGACGGCACGAATACCATTTTCTAAATCATTTGTTTGAAAAGCATCTAATTCTTCATTGATTTTGCGCAATAAAGCATTCAATGGATGGGTATCTTCGGCAGGAGTTAAGGCTTCAATTGCTATTTTGACATTTTGAAATATTGCTCCATTTTC
>JBEEMZ010000202.1:0-9258 GCA_041192405.1 Bacteroidota bacterium
TGGCAAGCATTGTCGTCTGATTCACCACGCCGAGGCGATCCAAATGCATTTCCGGTTGAAAGCCTTCCGAATAGAGCGACGGCTTTCTCAAGAAACGTTGGCACATCTTGCCGACATAGACCGCACATACGTGCATGACATCGAAAAAGGCACTCGCAATATCTCAATTGTCGTGCTTGAAAAACTTGCTAACGCTTTAAACATTCCCATTAAAGATTTTTTTGATGACAACTTATAACTTGCTCAACAAAGGTAGGATAGCCGATATTTTGTCCGCACTGAAAACATTTCATCAACTAGAAAATGTTTCAGAATTATCAGATGAAGCAAAATTGAATATATTATTAACTACTATTCAATTACCTGTGCATACATTTGATGATTTATTGGCAAATAATCCACCTGTTTTAAGGACTATCAAAGGTCATGCTTTTGAAGTGGTGTTCAAACGCATGTTGCAATTATTGGGTCATGCATTTACGGAAGTCGGTGGGGACAGCAATATTGATTTGGCAGTGAATGGCGTTACCTTGCAATTGAAAACACCTTATCTTGCGGGTAGCTCTGATGAAATCACGCAATTTAAAACGCATAAAACACATGGCGCAAAATCAGAGCAAGAATCTATGAATTATTATCATAAAGCGGATGATTTTCCAGATTATTTAGTTGGCTTGGTTTCGTACACACCTTTTAGAGTGGTTTTGATTGCTCGAAATGAATTGCCAAGACATTCAAAATCAAATGATTATATATTAAGTCCATTTAAAATTAATTGGACGACACATTTGGGTTTGAATGATTTCAATCGAATTAATGTTTCCAATTATGTAGAAAGTGATATAACACATTTGATGTCTTATTCCGAAACGGAATTGTTGCCATTGACCTCTAAAAAATTACAGTTATCTACGAATATTATTTTGGATACGATACTACTTGAAAGCAATTTTAGAATTTGGGACATGAATATTCGCGGTTTTGCGCGAGAAGCGGCTATTCGCAGTATTTTTTTTGAAAAAAACATTACCGTTTACGCACCCATTGATTTAAACCGAGTTCGAGCAGCTAAGAGTGATTTTGCCTTAAAAACGGCAGATGACCAATATGATTTTTTTCAAGTTAAAGGCGTTTCTGCCAATTATTGCAAATTTCAAGGAGAAAAATCAACTCTTTCTATTGAAACTCAATTGACACGCGGACGGATTAATGACCATCCAACCCAAAGTCGTCTTTACTTGAAAACCGATTTTGATTTTTTAATTTTATGTTTAGACCCTGCATTAACACGCCTTTTTGATGCAGAAATCAAACGAAATGATGGCATTTACTGGCGTTTTTTCTGTATTCCAACGTCCAATTTGGCAGTTCATCCCAATTTTACGCATCGAATTAAAGCAATTCAAACTTTTAAACTCAATGAACTTGAAAAATTTGAATGTAATGAATCGTTTTATTCCAAATATATTTGAATTCAAATCAAAAAAAACCTGTATTCGCTTTTACTTTATAATTGGTTATAATTAATTCATTGCCCAAATCTCGGCTTTCGCCTTTTTTATTGGCAGTATTGTATAACCATTTTCGCTCATGTATAAATACCCAATTGTACAAATCTCTAATTTCTGAACAATCATCATAAGATAAACAAAAATAATAATTCGTCTTTTTCAATTCATTACAAAGCCGAATATGATCTTGCTCTAAAAAAGGTTTGGTATAAGCTCTTTTTTGGTCAGCATGAAAATAAGGCGGGTCTAAATACATTAAAACCTGCTTTCCAACTGCTTTTTCTCGAATAACTTCCTCAAAATCCCAATGAGTAATCTTAACATTTTGCAGTTTTCGCGCAGCTTGTTCCACAAATGCAACCCAATTTTTAGGCGGCGAACTTTTTTCTTCTTTATAACCCCAAGCAGGTTTATGAATAATGCCACTATAAGAAGTGCGATTTAAATAATAGGTTTTATAAACTTTTGATGCAAAATTTTCGGTTTGCCAATTTTTGACTTCGGTATGCCTTTCGGGTGTTGCGACCTCTGTTGCAAGCCACTGACTCATTAATTGAATAATGTTTTCATCTGTGAAACCTTTATAAATATCCGCAATATCTATTTCTAAATCATTGACCCAATTGAATTTAGCCTTTTTTTTGCCAAAAAAAACACTTCCTCCGCCAACAAATGGTTCTCGAAATTCATCATGTGGCAGACAATCTATAAATGGCAAAATATATTTTAATGCGTAATATTTTCCGCCAGGATAGCGCATCGGTGACTTCACAAAGTCTTTTGACTTTTGAAATTCATTGAGTTGAAACGTAGATTCTACAATTGCGGTCATGATTTAAATATTTCAAGTTGCTGATTCAATTCATAATTCGTAATAATCAATTCTAAACCCATGCGCCTTAAACCATTTTGCGTTTGAGCATTTTCGACTCGATAGACAAATTGAGCCTCACTTATATTTGCCCATTTATATAAAGTTCTGATTTCGGGCAAATCATCATACGTTAAAAAAAATTTATGGGTGGTTTTTTGAAGGGATTCCGCCAATCTTAAATGGTCTTCATAATTAAAACCATTTCGATAATGCTTTTTTTTAGGCGGACTAAAATAAGGTGGATCTACAAACAACAATGTTTTTTTGCCTCTACTTGGCATCTCAATAATAGATTCAAAATCGGTATTTGTAATTTCTATATCTGATAATTTTTCACCTGCGGGAATAATTTTTTCATGCCAACGTTCAGGCGGAACACTTCTTTTGTCCCGATACCCCCAAGCAGGCGATGATAACTTACCACTAAAAGAAGTTCTGTTCAGATAATAATATTTATACGCAATTTCTATATCTGTACTTGGCTTAAAATCAACCATTTCTCTCCAACGCTCTTTACTCGCAACTTCGGGGGATAAAAGTTCTAACAATGCTTTTCGCTTATCTGCGGCTTGCATAACACGATAAGTGGTTATTAATTCTATATCAATATCATTTAATAAGTTAAAATTAGATTTGTTTTTTGCAAAAAAAACACTTCCTCCGCCCACAAAAGGTTCTCTAAATTCATCATGTTCGACATCTGACCAAAAGGGGGCGAGCAAATTTAAGGCATAATATTTCCCACCAGGATACCGAAAAGGCAATGATATTTTTTTCAAAGACATATTTTGGATGATTTTAAACGCAAAAGTAGCAAATAAAAATAAACTTTCGCTGTTTAATTTGCGCGTTTAGAAAATAGTCAAATTTCCTAAACGTGCAAATTTGTTTCTAATACTGTTCCTTCTGATTCGGAAAATCCTTAATTTTCACATCATTCACATAAGATTGCACCGCCGTTTTAATATCTTCAAATAAATTCATATATCGGCGTAAAAAGCGTGGTTGAAAATCTTTGGTAATGCCTAATAAATCATG
This sequence comes from Bacteroidota bacterium, assembly GCA_041192405.1. Taxonomy (GTDB): domain Bacteria; phylum Bacteroidota; class Bacteroidia; order Chitinophagales; family Saprospiraceae; genus JAAFJT01. Next base: position 3,424 of record JBEEMZ010000202.1, read on the forward strand.
TGTTACCAATACTTGTCCGTCGGCATGCATGCCCGCGCCAATGCCAATCGTCGGAATTAAGAGACTTTCAGAGACTTCTTTGGTCAATTTGGCAGGGATTTTCTCCAAAACCATCCCAAAACAACCCAATTCTTGCAATAATTTGGCATCATTGCGCAATTGTTCGGCTTCGACTTCCTCTTTGGCGCGTACCGTGTATGTCCCAAATTTGTAAATGGATTGTGGAACCAAGCCCAAATGTCCCATCACAGGAATCCCCGCCGACAAAATGCGTTTAATGGATTCTTGGATTTCGTGTCCGCCCTCCATCTTGACGGCATGTGCGCCTGATTCTTTCATAATCCGAATCGCTGATTGCAATGCCAATTTCGAGTTGCCTTGATACGACCCAAACGGCAAATCCACAATCACTAACGCTCGTTTCACGCCGCGCACGACGCTTTGCGCGTGATAAATCATCTGGTCGAGGGTAATCGGCAAAGTGGTTTCATGCCCCGCGATGACATTACTCGCCGAATCGCCGACCAAAATGACATCAATACCCGCTTCGTCCAAGATACGCGCCATTGAAAAATCGTATCCTGTGAGCATGGAGATTTTTTCTCCGCGCGCTTTCATGGCTTGTAACGTGTGTGTCGTTACTCTTTTAACTTCTTTGTGTACAGACATTTTGAGGAATCAAAATTTTTTTTAAACTGTATAATAGTTTGATAATTATTGATTTTCAATGAATTAGGATAATTTTATAAAAATGGTTTTATGCGCAATAGTTAATGCACCGAAAATCGGGCGAAAGATAAAATAAGATTTTGGATTTCGGAATGTGGATTTCGGATTTCGGAATGCTTTACTCCGAAATCCCATCATCTGTTTTTTCAAAAATGTGTTAAAATAAGCACTTGCCGCTAAGTGGATGGGAGCAAATGAGCGATAAGCTACTTTTAAAAAGGACATACCGATCATTTGCTCCTACCAACTTGGCTGTAACGCTGTTTTGTCTATTTTTGTGGTTCCCTACGGAATGACAAAAGGTTTAAAAACGGATTTTCATACCACCAAAAACATTTCGCCCCATACTCGGTTCAAAATAGCGTCCGCCCAAAGCATTTAATTGGACATTTGCCATATATAATTGGTCAAAAGCGTTATTAAGCCCAATAAAAGGTTCTGCAACGCTCTCGCCGACTGCAAAACGATACCCCGCCCGAAAATTCACTAAACTGTAACTGCCCACTTTAACGGCATTCGCATCTTCCGCAAATTGTGCATCCACATACCGATATTGCGCCGTCGCATACGCGCCTGACGGACGAATATACCGCAATTCCGCGTAAGCAGTATGTTGAGGCAGTCCTGGCATGTTTTTGCCAGAATAATCTATTGCGCCCGACAAAAAAGTTTTATATTTGAAATCAGAATACGTGTAATTCACAATCGCGGTCAAACCTTTGTATAAACGCGCTGTCAAGCCCAATTCAATGCCTTTTCGTTCGGTTTCGCCTGCATTTTTGTAAAACGTTTTGTTGGGAAATGCTGCAAGTTGATACGGCACTAATTCATTGGTCGCTTGGATTTGAAACAATGCCGCACTCACATAAAGTTTATCTATCATAAAACTTTTAACCCCAAATTCAACATTTACAGCGCGTGTCGGCTGCAAATCGGCATTAAAACCGCCCAAACCTGTCGGATTATTGGATAATTCATTCAAAGATGCCGTTTCAAAACTCGTCGAATAGTTTACATACACGTTACTTGCGGGCGCAAGTTGATACGACAAACCTGCCATCGGACTCACTTTATCGAAACTTAAATTATTGGATTGGTCGCCGTCTGCCCAAAAAATGTCTTTAACGGCGGTTTTGATTTCGTCGTAACGCGAACCAACCGTCAATGTCAGCAAGTTTTTAAAGGATAATTCTTGCAACAAATACACGCCTGAAGTTCGATAAATCTCTGTTTGGTCAAGGGTTAATTTGCCTTGAACACCATTTTTATTATCGTAACGCGTCCGTGCATCGGATTGATTTTCAACATCTAAGCCCATATTGAACCGATATTTCAAATTCCCAAACTCATTTGAATACCGATAATTTGCGCCACCACCCGCAAAATCACGGTTAAAATGAATCATCCCACTCGCTAAAACCGCTAACCGATTGGAAAAATCGCGGTTCGTATAGAAAATTCTTGCATTTAATTCGTGATTTTCATCCATTTTATGATTGATAATCAAGGCAATACGCTGTTGCGTAAACGAAGTACCCGCATTAAATTGAACATTTTGTGGGCGCGCTTGTTGCCGATTGGAATCGCTCATTGCTTGCGTGATGCCGCCAGGGTCTTGCGCATTCGGCAAACTATTTAGATTTAACAATAAAGTTATATTTGTTTTTTCATTCAAATCATACCGAATCTTCGCATTAGCTAACATGTTTTCGGCTCGACTAAAATCCCGATAACCATCGGTCGTCAAGCGCGACGCGCTCGCAATCCAATGCACTTTGCCAACTTTTTGCCCCGCTTTCGCTTGAAAACGCCCAAAACCGCGTTCTCCAACGGAAATATTGACTTCGCCCGAAGGTTTTTCAATTGGTTCTTCGGTTGTGAAGCTGATAACGCCGCCCGAAGCATTGCCCCAAATGCCCGCCGCAGGCCCCCGAATCACCTCCATTCTGCCCATAAAACCTGCATCAATACCACCCGTTTTCACTTGTCCATCGGGCGTAGATTCAGGAATGCCATCTGTTAAAATCTTAATACCTCGAATGCCAAATTGCGCCCTCGCCCCAAAACCGCGTATCGCAATCCGCAAATCTTGTGCAAAATTATCTGGATTTTGAACAAATACGCCTGGAACTGCACCCAAAGGTTCATATAATGAAATTTGTTGTTGTGCCACTTGCAAACGCTCTTTGTTCAAAATCGTCATGGCGAAAGGTGGGCGTGTTTCGGAAGTCGGCAAGCGCGTTGAATTGACGGTTATGGGAGTCAAATCTTGCTGCATGGCGGTTGAATCGGCTGCCGTTTGCCCAAATAGAGTAGGCACAGCAGCGAAAAATAGATAAAAATAAACAATTGGTTTCTCAAATAACATCATTTTGTCTGTTATTGGCTTCAAGATGAATAAAATTGGTTTCACAACGTGTCTGGCGACAGGCAAAAGTAGAGAATCGCTCTTAACTCTGTTGCATGATTTAAAAATTTGACAAAAATTTTACTCAATTATTATGGAACTCTCAAAAAAATTATTTAAAATTGTGTGTTTTTCGCCAGCAACTCACCCGCAATCTATATTTTGTTTGAATTAGGAATGGAAGGCATGGAAAGAAATGAAGGATTCTATCATTGATTTGTTCGCCAAAAAATCAGTTATTGAATCCCTCCTTCAATTCCTTTCTATTGCTGCATTCCTAATTCAAACAAATACTTGAAAAACTTTTTTAATCATTCCATTGAATGATAAATGATGAATGATGAATTTTTATGAAAATTCATCATTCATCATTTATCATTAAACTAAAACCTTACACCATGAGTGCTGACTTTCAATATTCCGAACGAAGATTAGAGCGTTTAGTAGAGAATCGAACCGCTTATACTTTAAATCATGCAGAATTAAATATATATGAAACGTATCAACAGGCGTTCAAAGTGGAATTGCAATTCCAAGAGCCTGTGATGGCAACCATGTTGCGCGGCAAGAAAGTGATGCACTTGCCTGAATCGCCGTCTTTTGATTTTTTTCCGGGGGAATCCGTTGTTTTGCCGCCAGGCGAGATGATGAAAATTGATTTTCCAGAAGCCACCCGTGATAATCCAACACAATGTTTGGGATTAGTGATGTCGAATGATAAAATAAAAGCGGTCATTGATTTGCTCAACGAGCAGACTCCTAAACCAGAAGAACAGCAAGCATGGCAATTTACCAATCATAATTTTCATTTTATGAACGATAATGCCGTCAATCAAATTATTAAAAGATTGATTTTTTTGTTCACGGAGAATCATCCTTCCAAAGATATATTTGCAGATTTCATGCTTAAAGAATTGATTATCAGGCTAATGCAAACGGAAGCACGTCATTTTTTAATGGACAACGCTTCCGAACATCAAGATACGTATAGATTGGCGTTTGTCGTGCAGTACATTCGGGAGCATTTGCACGAACCGTTGACAATTGAGTGTTTGAGTCGGAAAGCGTGCATGAGTCAATCGCATTTTTTTCGGTGTTTTAAGAATGAGTTTGGGATTTCGCCGATTGATTTTATTAATCATGAACGGGTGAAAAAGGCGACTGTTTTGTTGAAAAATCGCTTGAAAGGGATTCATTTGGTGTGTTTGGAGTGTGGTTTTAATAATATTTCTTATTTTAATAAATTGTTTAAACGATTTACGAGCATGACTCCTTCGGAATACCGCTTGAAAAATTGACTCGTCTTAAAACTTTTACCGCGAATTGCACGAATTTTCACAAATTGTTCGTAAAAATGCGTGCAATGCGTAGCAAAAATTGCTTTTGTACCAAAATGGTACTACATTTGTGGCGCAAAACAAAATCATTTAAATCCTTACGGAAATCAACCATTCAAAATTAACCTATTATGAAATTAAATGTCCTCTTAGCGAAAACGGATCAATTATCCGCGATAATTAAAGCAAATATTACGGATACGATTGATAAATTCAAAAATAAGCAAACTTTATTTCGCGGCGAGCGCAAAGCGTTCAAAGAACGCAGTCCCGAATTTGCAGACCCATCTCAAATTTTGGATAAACAAGTGCATTCGACGGTGGAAGAAACGCTTGCGTATTTGTTTAATTTGACGCATAATTATTTGGCTGCGAAATTAGACCAAGAAGCAACAAATTGTAGTGGTTTGGCGAAAGCGGAGTTGATTATAGGCGGCGAATCGTATGGCGAATTTACAACAGGTGAATTAATGGCGTTAAAAGGTTTTTTTGAACAACAAATGTTCAAAGATATGCTTGGCAATATGCCTACAATGTCCCTTGCGGAGCGTTGGACGAAATGCCACACGCCTGAATACGCATCAAGAGCCGTTTACGAAAATCCGTTACAACAATGGGTTGCCAAACAAACGGATATTCACGAAGTACCCCATTTTGACCCGCTTGGCAAACAAGCTGCGGTCATTGTCAAGGAAAAGAAAACAATCGAAGTCGCGGATTTGGAACGACAACTTTATACAGGTGAAGTATCGCATATTGACAAAGCATATATGATTGCGCGCTTATCTGAATTGAGTTTAGCGATTAAAGAGGCGTTGGAAAAAGCCAATGAAGCCGAAGTGATTAAATCAAAAATGAATATGAAACGCTTGTTCCGCTATTTGCAGACAGGCAAATAAGAGATTGGCAACAATAAGTTTAAGCTCAAGTTCCTTCTTTTTGTCACACTCAGGGTGATTAAGGTTGATGCCAAAAGTTTAGACTCAAGGTCAATGGCAGCAAAAAAAGGTCAGGCAGAACATTACTGCATAATACGCGAGTTCGATTCTCGCCTCCCATTCATCGCTCGTAAGAGATTGATATTCAATACAATATGGGAGTTATGTAATTGGTTAACATGTGTGCATTTTCATCAAGTTAAGCCTGCTTGAACACCTAAGCTGTAATGGGAAGCGTACCGTTGGATAATGCGGTACGTTTCTTTTTTTAAAACAATAAAGAGGCGTAGGCAAATTGGTACAGCCCAGAACAAGCGTCTGAAACCTTGCCCTGAATGGGTTTTGCTGGTTCGAGTCCAGCCGCCTCTACTTTCTAATTTATTGATTTTCAATGAGTTGTATTGCTTCGGCGGTCAAATCGTAG
>JBEEMZ010000203.1:0-9225 GCA_041192405.1 Bacteroidota bacterium
ATTGGTTGGTTGCGGCGTAAATCGTTCATTATCAAGTGCTTCGATTGGTAACTCAATAGATTCTGCTAATATGACTCCTAAAATTCTTAAACCCAATCGCCTTCAATTAGGTGATACGATTGGTGTGATTGCGCCGTCGAGTGCTTTGCCCACACATGTGTTAAATCGGGCATTGAGCAATTTGGAAAAACTTGGTTTCAAGCTCAAAGAAGGTAAATCTATTCGGGAAATGCGCGGTTATCTCGCAGGAACGGATGCGCAACGCCTTGAAGATTTACATAATATGTTTGCCGACCCGACCGTAAAAGGCATTTGGTGTTTGCGCGGCGGTTATGGTGCAGCGCGACTGTTGCCCGATTTGGATTTTAAATTGATTAAAAAAAATCCAAAAGTGTTTATCGGTTACAGTGATATTACGGCGTTGCATATTGCCATTTCTGATAAAACGGGTTTGGTAACATTTCACGGCCCCGTTGGCACATCAGATTTCAATGATTATACTTTATCTCATGTGAAAAATGTGTTGATGAATCCCATTGCGCCTTATAAAATCGAATTAGCAGCAGAAAACCTCCAAAAAGAGAGTAATTTGTTTAAAACAGAGGTGATTACGGCAGGAAAAGTACGCGGAAGATTGACGGGTGGTAATCTTTCATTGCTCAGTTCGGCGGCAGGAACGCCTTTTGCGGTTAAAAGTTTTGCTGGAAAAATTGTTTTCATAGAAGATATTGATGAGCGACCGTACCGAGTGGATAGAATGTTGACACAATTGTTGCAATCTTCTGATTTGAAAAAAGCGGCAGGCATTGCATTAGGCGTTTTTGACGGTTGTAATCCGAATAAAGATGAAAATTCCCTTTCGTTGATGGAATGTTTTAAAGATAGATTAGGGCATTTGGGGATTCCTGTGATTTATGGATTGTCTTTTGGGCATATTGGGCATCAATTTACATTGCCAATGGGTATTGATACTGAATTAGATACAGATAATAAAATTTTGACATTTTTGGAAACGGCAGTTCGTTAAATAAACAACCGCCTGTTCGCAATACGACAGGCGGTTGTGCAATGTAGTCGAATCATTGTAAAATAACGTTTTCGCAACTACATTCCTTTTTAAGTGAACAAAAAAAGCTACACGACTTTATCAGCGCAATTCGAGCTTGCAAAAGCATCAGGTTTGCCTTTGAAAACAAAGCCCATACCCATAATATAACCCATTGCTTCGCGCAATGCAATATTCGATTGGAAATAAGGATCCGTATTAATATCCGCGTGCACTTCCAACGCCACATCATACTTGTCTAAAAGTTCGCACAAGGCATACGCCACATCTACGGATTTGCCAACTTCAGTAATCATGCGTTCGCGCAAAGTCATTTTCTTTTTAGATGAAAAATGATGAATATACATAAATCCACCTTTTTTCTCGCGCAAAAACACGATAACCGTCGCAAAATCAATGGTTTCATTGCGCACTTGCGAATCGGTGCCGATGCAAACTTTTAACTTGTTGCCCAATTCAATTTCTGCTTTTAAGGTGCGCTCAACGGCTTCTTTAATGGGCAAATCTATTTTTTGTCCGTTGAGCCTCCGCCATTCCATTTCCATTGGATTCTAATTTGAATGAAATAAATGAGGTGATTAACATGATTAAATTTTATAGTTGCGTTAGTTCTTAGAATTTAATACGGTCTCTATGGTGTAAACACTTTTATTGCATGGAAAGTTCCCAGAATACAAATATTTTATTTTTTCATGCAAAAATCAACGGTATCCATTGGCTGTGCCATTCGTATCGCCTCGTTTGAAGGCAATAAAGTTTAAATTGGACACATTGCCTGTGAAATTCACTGAAAATAGATTGATTCCTAAGAAATTTTCATCGGCAAATCCCCAACCCGTTACACCCACAGGATAGTTATTGGCAATTCGTAATACCATTCGACGAATTATAATCATATCGGCTGCATTTATATCCTGATCAAAATTGAGGTCAGCAGCCAATCTTTGCGGCGTGTCTAATCTTTCAATGCCTAAAATGGAGCGAGAAATGGGCAGCACATCCGCAATACTGATACCATTCAATAAGATATTATCTGTTTTACTCAATTGTAATTGTAACAACGTATTAGGAGGTACATCGTCAAATTGAAAAAACCCAGCTGTATCTGTGTTCGCCGTTGTCGAATTACTTAACGAAAGCGCAACAGCTGCAATGCCTTGTCCCCAATAGCCGCGCACATATCCACTTACCCGCGCTCGAAACAAGGGCGCATTGATACCGCCAAGCGTTAAAGCATTGGTATTCAATGGGTCAAGCCAATCTTTTAAACGATTTTGTGGTGTGCCGCCGCCATCCCACGATTTGGATAAACGCCCACAAAGCGCGTCTCCAACATTTAAACAAGGATTTTCACTTTGATTTAAAACACCATTTAATTGACCTACAATTCGATGTTGCGCATCCAAAAGTGGCGCACCCGACGAACCAATTTCAGTGGTGCCTACATCAAAATGAACTTTTAAATGATGATTTGAAGGCGTGATTACATTGTTATTCCAATTTACGGACGTTGTTTGAAGGATTGCAGGCTGATTATCAACACTAATTTTTTGTAAATCGCCTTTTGGATGATGAATCATGGCACTTCGCGTTGGCAAATTCGAGGGGTCTCGATTCCAACCATTGAAATAGCCATTAAAATGATTAGGTATCCGCGAATTTAATTCCAATAATAGAAAATCGCTATCGCGCCAACCTGACCGTTGCACACAACCTTGTAATGAATTCGCGGCTGGTTCTTGCGCAGGATTCGTGCAAGTTGGCGATTCATAACCGAAAAAAAATGTCCACAACGCATATAAAGGTGTAAAACCGTCTTGGCAATGGTACGCACTCAATAAATAAGGCTTGCCGTCACTCGCAGTATTGGCAATCATTGAGCCGCTACACCAGCCCAAACCTTCATTCATCACCATCCGAATCCGCGTAATAGCCCGTTTTTCTGTTGCATAATCTGAACCTTCAGGACAATTAATATTGATATGACAAGATTGTGCATCATTAAATCCTAATAATTCATCGGTCGGATTTGGGTTGCGGTAAGCGTAATATAAGGTAGAAAGTTCAAAATGACCTTTACCAATGGCGTTTTGTGGTTCAAAATACTCCAAAATCGCGGAATCACCATTGATAATGCCCGTTAAAAATACATTTTGTGGCGAATTATTGGCATCGGTATAGCCACCCAAAATTTGTTTGCCATCTGGACGATACATATATAGATGACTTCCTTTTGGCAAATAAAAATTTTGATACGCAATCGCCAAACCGACTGCACCTTCAGATTGGATTTTCAATGTCCATACGCGGTCGCCTGTTGGCAACGTTATCCATGTCCCTGAATTTTGCAAGTTAAACGCAATGGGCACAGGTGCTGCAAAGCGAATTTGACCAATTGGCTGAGTCGCATCTTCGAGCCGCACTGCTTCCAAATTGGGCAAAGGCAATTTCAAAATTGGCAAAGTTGCTAATGATACGGATGCATTGGATTGCAAATTTAAGGGCATTCCGCCTATTTGGAGTTGTGCATTTAAGCACCTAATATTTGCTGAAAAGCAAATCATGAGCCATAAAAATCGGTTATTCATAGGATTTTTTTTTGAAAAAACATGTTGATTTAGCTATGAATTGCACAAATTTTCACCAATGATAGTAAGCTAAAAGTTAAGCATTTGTGGAAATTCGTGCAATCTGTGGCTATTTTCAACAAAATTAATCCTTTTTTTTGCATTCGTCAGTATCCTAAAAAGGGTAATTTTCAACAATTTATTAAAAAAAGATGCACCATATTCAATATTCCTTTAATTTTGCTGCTATTCATCAACTTATTATCACCGATTTCCATGAACAAACCTATCCACAAACTCATTGCGACGATTGCCCTTGTCACTTGGAGTAACCTGACTTTCGGGCAACAAATACCACTTTTCACACAATATCGCGAAATGAGTGGCGTGATTAATCCTGCTGCTATTGGCTCTGACTTCTTTACGAAACAACATAATGTTTCATTTGGTGTATCTTACCGCCGACAATGGGTAGATGTGCAAAACCCTCCAACAACTCAATTGCTGCATGGCGAATGGTTTAACAAAGATCACACGGGCGTAGGCTTGATTGCGGGCGGTCATCTCATCAACGATCAAACGGGCCCAACTGGTTTTACAGGCGGTTACGGGCGTGTAGGAGTCTTGTTTGGGAGCGATCCCGAGACTTTTGGTTGGAGTGTTGGCTTAAATGCGGGGATGGTGCAATATCGCATAAAAACTTCAGAACTGAAATTGCATGACCCCGATGACATTCGCACCGCGCAAGATAGAATGCAATTGTATCCCGATTTAGGTGTGGGTGCGTTTTTTTATCAGAGGGTTTTGCGCGGCAGTTTGCGCAATGACTATTTTTATGGCGGCATCAGCGTTCCACAAATCATGGGCTTAGATTTGAGTTTTGCGAAAGGTGATGGCGAATTTTATACGCAACGCATTCAACATGCTTATGCAATGACGGGCTGGTATCACTTTTTAAACACAGAAAGTTTTATAGAAACGGCTATTTGGGCAAAATATTCACCCGCAATACCGATTAATGTGGATTTGAATGTGCGTTATCAAATGAATTCTTATTTTTGGATTGGGGCGGGTTCGACGGCTCGCGGCAATAAAATTCATGCAGAAACAGGTTTTGTGTTGGGCGATTGGGACAATCATTGCAAATTAGGTTATGGATTTGATTATTCCTTTGCTTCTTTCGGTCCGTTTGTGGGCGCGACCCATGAATTAAATATCAGCTATTCGTTTTAGGACACTAATTCTACGAATTTTCACAAATTATTTGATGAAAATTCGTAGAATTTTTGAATTTATCACGCAAAACAGTCCGCATATCCATTTTAAACGGGATACGCTACCATTTTTTGACATTCATTCCCTACAAACACTAAACAAAAACCTAATACGTTTGGTCGTTCAAATTTCTGACTGTGCATATATATTTTTAACTGATTCGTACCTTGCTCTGTGACAGCATCTAACAAAGTCAAATTAGATGTTATGGGAACCGCAATATTTGATGTGCAAAATATAAAACCATATCTGTATTATACAAATGTTGAGTCGCTTCTGGGTCAAAACGATAACCATCATACCATAAACGCAATTCATTGATATTTTCTTGAATGATATTGTCAGGCATCTCTATTTTTGTCAAAATATCTTTGACTTCTGATTCAATAAAACCCATCATATTATGATAACGTATATCCAAACTAAGGTCACTTGCAATATTAAACCCACTTGTCATACTATCCACAGTTACAGGTGCAACCCCTGTTATAAAAATGCGACCAATTCGCCCTGCACCTGCATTTGACTTCAATACTTCATAAAATTTTCGGACATAACCATTTTGAGAAATAATTGTTTGAAAATAGAAGCATGATGTATGCCATAATAATGAGCTAACATATTGATAAACAATGATTTACCAAAACGTCGCGGACGTAAGAACATTAGAAATTTAGAATGTTCTTCCAATAATTGAATATAATGAGTTCTATCTTGGTAAAAATAGCCCTCAGTTATCACTGCTTTAAAATCGGCATCGCCGTAAGGTATTTTTATCATTTTCTTATTTTTATTATGAAACTATTTGTTTATTACCAGTCAAGGTAATAAACAAATTTTTGGATTGAATAGTTTAAAATGCCCCAAATGTCCATTACAAATGACCCGAATTTCAAAGCATTAATCCTTCCAACAATTGTTTGTAAATTTGAATTCCTTTTTCAATTTCAGGTAATTCAATATACTCATCTGCTGTGTGAGAACGCGCCGAATCGCCACAACCGATTTTCAAGGTATCAAACGGAATCAAGGCTTGGTCTGAAAGCGTCGGCGAGCCAAATGGGGTCAGACCCAACCCAATACAACGTTGCACCAAAGGATGATTCAAATCAATTTTAGAAGAATTAAGGCGGGTAGAACGCGCCGTTAAAGTAGATAACAGTTTGGTAGCCAAGAAGTGATACATATCTTCATTTGAATATAATTCATTGGTACGCACATCTATCACAAACGTACATCGGTCTGGCACCACATTATGTTGTGTCCCCGCTTGAATTTGCGTTACGTTCACACGCACCTCGCCCAATAATGGAGAAGTGCGCAAAACAGCCCGTTGTTCGTGCATGCGTCGGATTTTTTCAATATCCTGCATGGCAATGTAAATCGCATTAATGCCTTCATTTCGGGCGGCATGACCTGCTTTGCCGATAGCCACCGCATCAATGACCATCAGCCCTTTTTCTGCAACAGCAGGTTGCATTTTGGTCGGTTCGCCCACAATTCCGACTCTACAGGTGCCAATTTTGGGCAAAATAGACGCGATACCGCCCGTACCCGAAATTTCTTCTTCCGCACTCGCCGCAAAAATAAGGTTATAATTTAAATCTTTGCGCTCATAAAAATGGCAAAAAGTCACCGCCAAAGCACATAATGACCCACCTGCATCATTACTGCCTAAGCCATACAAACGGTCTTTTTCAATCAACGGGTCAAACGGATTGCGCTGCCAACCCGCTACAGGTCGCACCGTATCATGATGCGAATTGAGCAAAATGGTCGGCAATTCGGGTTTAAAAAATCTATTTTTTGCCCATACATTATTCCCATCTCGTTGATTTTTAATCTTTTTCGTATTCAAAAAAGATTGAATAATGTCAGCTGTTACATTTTCAGTTTTAGAAAATGAGGGCGCAGCAATGAGTTGTTTAAGCAAGAAAATGCTTTCTTTAAAATCGGTCATTGGTCAAAAGGGTGTTTTATCAGAACGCATGTTGTTCGATAGTATCCAGTGTAAGTATGGTTCCTTGCTGTTGCGGCGTTTTTTTGACATCGGTTCGGAGTCCGATGCCTTTACTGCCACAAATCACAATGCGAGCAACGCCCGATTGCAACGCAGCAAATGCGTTATCTAATTTGGGAATCATACCGCCCGCAATAGAACCATTGGTTTTATGATATTGATAATCTTGATAATTCATTTTGCTTATAACCGAATTTTCATCCGTCGGGTCGAGCAAGACACCTGGTTTGTCAAAACAATATATCAAAGTTGTATCATACATTTTGCAAAGATTGACAGCGAGTTGTGCCGCAATGGTATCTGCATTTGTATTCAAAAGCTGCCCTTTTTTATCATGCGTTATCGGCGCGAAAACGGGCGTAAAACCTAATTTTAATAAATTAGCGATATTTTCAACACCAACTGTGTCAATATCGCCTGCAAAACCGTAATCAATACTTCCTTTCACGCGCTTATGCGCTTGAATAAGGTTCAAATCTGCTCCTGTCAAGCCAATCGCATTACAATTTAAGGCTTGCAATTGCGCCGTAAGAGTCTTGTTAATCAATCCTGCATATACCATTGTCACCACTTCTAAGGTTGCAGCATCGGTGATGCGCCTACCTTCAACTTTTTGTGGGATAATATTGAGTGCTTGACACATTCTGTCGGCACGATTGCCGCCGCCATGCACTAAAATTTTTGGATATGGGATGTTTGAAAAATCGTTCAAAACGGAGCGTAAAATTTCCTCATTATCTATTACGTTGCCGCCGATTTTGATGATAATTAGTTGATTTTTAATCATTTGCGAGTTGTTTTGTTGAAATCGGGGCAATTTACGCAATCTTTTTGGTTTGCAAAAATATTTTTTTGACTTAAAATAATGGTATTAAAAAAAGCATTTATTCATACGACCGAATGTATTATGAATAAATGCTTTCTTAGGGTTCTAATATTTACAGAGTTGTTAATTTTTTTTTTCCCGCAGATTTCGCAGATTTTCGTTGGAGTCTTTTTATGCGAAAATCTGCGGGAAAAAAGTAAATATTCTATTTTTTTTCAAATGTAAGTGATTCAGAATTAATGCAATAACGCAAACCTGTTGGCTTCGGACCGTCATCAAAAATATGTCCAAGATGCCCGTCACAACGAGCGCAATTCACTTCGGTGCGCGTCATTCCATGTGAATTATCCGAGATTTCTGTGACATAATTTTTACGAATGGCTTGGTAAAAACTGGGCCAACCCGTTCCAGACTCAAACTTCGTTTCAGAATCAAACAAAGGGAGTTTACACGCTGAACACCTATAAACGCCTTTGTCATGGTTATCCCAAAACGCATTTTTAAATGGAGACTCTGTACCTTTCTCGCGCAACACATAATATTGTTGTTTGGTCAATTCTTTTTTCCAAGTTTCGGGCGTTTTGACTACCTTTTCGACCTGCTCAGGAAACGCAATATTTGCAGCTGCGCTTTTTGCAACTTTATTGCGTTTCAATTGGTCGTGATACAATTTTAAAAATTTATTCACTTTAACAGAAACCACACCTGCACAATAAGGCTCATTTTTGTGCAAATTGTAATAATTTTGATGATAATTCTCTCCACGATAGAAATTTTTAAACGGTTCAATCGTCGTCACGACAGGTGCGCCTTGCAAATTGCTATCATTCACCTGCTTTTTCACAGCTTCTGCGGTAGCGCGTTGCGCGTCGCTATGATAATAAACAACTGAACGATAATCATCGCCTCTGTCATTTCCTTCCTGATTTGGAATGGTTGCGTCATGGATTTGCCAAAAAATCTCCAAAATTGTCTTATAAGAGACTACTTTTGGGTCAAATTGAACTTCAATTGTTTCCGCATGCTTGGTCGTGCGCGTACACACTTGCTCATAAGTTGGATTTGCCAAGTCACCGCCCGCATAACCGACCGCAACTTTCGCAACACCACTCAATTCTTGATAGCAAGCATCCATTTTCCAAAAACAGCCACCTGCTAAGGTAGCCGTTTCGAGATTTTTAGCGTCTAAATCTTCCGCAGGCGCGGGAGTCCAATTTTGAGTGGCGGAGATAGCGGCGGTTTTGTCCGCAGAAACATTTTTTTGCACGCAGGCAAAAGGAATGAATCCTAATACAATTAATTTCAAAAACTGCGTTCCTAACATGATAAAAATAATTTTTTTAGATAAAACGAATTATTAAAATGATTCTTTTTTGAAGGTTGAAAACTCAAAGAAATGTGAAATAAATAAAAGCGCATTGTTGTAAAAAAGTATCAGATGGATCCTTTATTTATTTTACATTCCAAATCT
>JBEEMZ010000204.1:0-9638 GCA_041192405.1 Bacteroidota bacterium
TTTTTTCTTCTGCTTGTCATTCCGTAAGGAATTAAACCATTTTTTGTTTCACTTCAATGATTTCATACGCTTCAAGCACGTCGCCGATTTGAATATCGTTAAAATTATCTATCGTCAAACCGCACTCAAAACCAAATTTCACTTCTTTCATATCATCTTTGAACCGTTTGAGCGAGCCAAGTTGTCCTGTCGCGCCCTCCTTCATCGGGAACACCACAATGCCTTGACGAATCACCCGAATCAATGAATTGCGCATAATCTTGCCTTCTTGAACGTAAGCTCCCGCAATTGTACCAATTTTGCTGATTTTGAAAATCTCGCGGACTTCGACTTGACCCATGACTTTTTCCTCTTTGTTCGGAACCAACATGCCTTCAATCGCAGACCGAATTTCATCAATCGCTTCGTAAATAATCGAGTACATCTTGATTTCAACCCCGTCGCGTTCTGCCAATTTGCGCGCCATCGCCGACGGACGCACTTGGAAACCAACGATAATCGCATCCGATGCCGATGCCAACAAAACATCCGATTCCGTAATCGGACCAACTGCTTTGTGGATGATTTTTACTTGTACTGTTTCTTGCGATTGTTTCAACAACGAATCCGATAACGCTTCCACCGAACCATCGAAATCTCCTTTGACAATCAAATTCAACTCTTTGAAGTTACCGAGTGCCAAACGACGACCGATTTCGTCCAAACTAATCCGTTTTGCAGACCGAGTGGACTGTTCCCGAATGATTTGCGCTCGTTTCGTAGCGATTTCACGCGCATCCGATTCACTTGGTAATACTTTGAATTTCTCACCCGCTTGTGGTGCGCCACTCAAACCAAGTACCAAAACAGGCGAAGAAGGGCCCGCAGATTTCAACCGTTTGCCGCGCTCATTGAACATCGCTTTCACTTTGCCCGAATGCTCACCCGCAACCATTGCATCTCCAATCTTCAAAGTACCCGTTTGAACCAACATTTTAGTCACATAACCACGACCTTTATCCAAAGACGCTTCAATCACAGTGCCACTTGCCGATCTATTTGGATTCGCTTTCAAATCCAAAATCTCCGCTTCCAACAAGATTTTCTCCAACAATGAATCTACATTCGTACCTTTTTTAGCAGAAATATCTTGAGATTGGAATTTGCCGCCCCAATCTTCTACTAAAATATTCATTTCTGACAAACGCCGTTTGATATTTTCAGGATTTGCACCCGGTTTATCAATTTTGTTGATGGCGAAAACCATCGGAACACCCGCCGCTTGTGCGTGACTAATCGCTTCTTTCGTTTGTGGCATGATGTCGTCGTCCGCCGAAATGATGATGACCGCTACATCCGTTACCTTCGCACCCCGCGCACGCATCGCTGTAAACGCTTCGTGACCCGGTGTATCTAAGAATGTAATTTTTTTATCATCTTTCGTCACAACTTCATAAGCACCAATGTGTTGCGTGATACCACCCGCTTCACCTTGCGCCACTTTCGCGCTTCGGATGTAATCCAAAAGCGACGTTTTACCATGATCTACGTGTCCCATGACCGTGACAACAGGTGCTCTATCTTCCAAATCTGCTGGATCATCCACTTCGTCCACTAAGGCATCTGTGATTTGTTCCTCAGCCGATACGAATTCAACTTCATGTCCAAACTCAGCCGCCACAACCTCAATCAACTCCGCGTCCAAACGCTGATTAATCGAAACCATGATGCCCAAGCCCATACACGTCGTGATGACCTGCGGCGCAGAAACATTCATCAAACTCGCCAAATCAGACACCGAGATGAATTCTGCCACTTGCAATTTTTCAACTTCCTTATTATCGCGGCGTTGTTGTTCCCGTTCACGACGCACTTCCCGCTTATCACGGCGGATTTTTTGACCTTTATTCTTGGAAACGACCGATAAACGAGCCATTGTTTCCTTGATTTTATCGTCAATATGCTTTTGCGTGATTTCCTTTGGTGGTTCGTCGCGGCGCGGTGGCAAATTATTAGTACCTCTGTTATCCGTTCTGCCCGAATTATTATTGGTATTATTCGTACCTTGACCCGAACTTGTATTATTATTAGGACGGTTTTGATAATTGCCGCCTTGTCCTTGTTGATAAGGAGGACGCTGATTACCACCACCACCTTGTGTGCGGTTTTGACCCGAATTGTTATTATTCGTGCCTTGACCGCCGCCTTGTTGATTGCGATTATCCCCGCCTTGACCTTGACGATTTTGATAATTGCCGCCCCCTTGTTGGTTGCGATTTTGACCCGAATTATTATTATTCTGACCTTGCCCGCCACCTTGATTGCGATTTTGACCCGAATTATTATTATTCTGACCTTGACCGCCGCCTTGATTGCGATTATCACCGCCTTGACTTTGATTGCGATTATCGCCGCCTTGACCTTGATTGCGATTATCGCCGCCTTGACCTTGATTGCGATTATCGCCACCTTGACCTTGATTGCGGTTTTCACCACCTTGACCTTGATTGCGGTTTTCACCACCTTGACCCTGTTGCGGATTCAAACCATCTGTCGAAACCTTACGGCGTTTGCGTCTGCGTTTGCGGGCTTCTTCACTTGGTTGACCCGTTTGTTGCGCCGTCGTCATTTGCGGGATGATAATCACTTTCTCTTTGTCCGCATCCGTACCCGTTTGAGGCGGGTTTTGAGGGCGATTCTCATTATTACGATTGCGGTCACGGTTTCTATCTCTGTCGCGGCGGTCTCCACCCCCTTGATTGCGATTATCGTTATTTTGATTGCGATTATCGTTATTTTGATTGCGATTATCGTTATTTTGATTGCGATTATCGTTATTTTGATTGCGATTATCGCTATTTTCAGGATTGACCGTTGTATTTTGCCCCGTTTGAACAGGATTTTGCGGTCCACCCGATGTATTCTGACCTTGAACACCACCACGTCTATCCCTATCGCGACGGTCACGGTCGCGTCTTCTGCCCCCACCACTGCGATTATCGCGGCTATCCGCAGGATTCATCTGTGCCAAATCAATCTTGCCTTTGATTTGCAAACCTTTCAATTGTGGAATATCCGCCCGAACCAATTCTGGTTCAACGCGTTCTTCCACCACTTTTTCTGGCACGACAACGGGTTCTATTTTAACAGGCGGTGCAATAGGTGGCGTTTCCACTTTGACTTCTGGGCGATTTTGATGGTCGTTGTTTCGATTTCTATCTCTATCGCGGCGGTCATTCCGATGATTGCGGTCACCTCCTCTGTTGTCATTGTTGTTATTATTGCGGTCGCCTCCTCTGTTGTCATTGTTGTTATTGTTGCGGTCGCCTCCTCTGTTATCATTATTGTTATTGTTGCGGTCGCCCCCTCTGTTGTCATTGTTGTTATTGTTGCGGTCGCCCCCTCTGTTGTCATTATTATTATTGTTGCGATCGCCCCCTCTGTTGTCATTATTGTTATTGTTGCGATCGCCCCCTCTATGCTCGTTATTACGGTCGCCTCTATCGTTGCGGTCATTTCTCTCGCCTCTGTCATTGGGGCGATCAGTCCGTTCGTCTTTTTTAGGGGCAGGTGGCGGGGTTGGCGGCACTTCCTTTTTACGCGGGGTAAGGTCAATCTTGCCTAACACGCGCAAACCTGGAAGTTGTCTCAAATCCAGTATTCTTCTATCTTTTTCTTTGTCCGACCCATTCGGAACAATTGGTGGAGTCACGGCTTTTTTCTCCTCGACGACAACCACAGGTGTCGGAGACGGCGTGACGGGCGGTGCAACAACAGAACCATTCTGATGGGTCTGGTTGACTTCCGCATTTTTGGTAGGCATTTGAGTAACTAACAAAGATTCTTTTTTTGGTGGCAAGTGCGACAAATCCTTTTTGGGCTGATTCTGTTGCCCATGGTTTTGGTGGTGATGGCGATGCCTATCACGGTCCCCGATGGAGATTTGCTCTGCTTTTTTCTTTTCAGAAAGCGAATCTTGGAACTTCTTGGTCAATTCCACATACATCGGTTCTGTTACCTTCGCAATCGGACGGTTATCAGTCGGATAACCTTTGCTGGTCAAGTATTCAGCGATGGTGTCTTTGCTGACGTTGAATTCCTTTGCTACCTCAATTAATTTTTTTTCCATTCAATGGTTTTAAAACGTCGCTTACGGATTCGAGAGGCTAAGTCCCAAAATCCTCCAGCAGTTTTCTTGCGGCAGGCAAAAGACAACGCGGATACAGCAATAGTCCTGATTATGTTACCATGATTGCGTTGCTTTTTTAAAAGGATTAAACAATATTCTGTGCATCTTTTGCCTGTTTTGGATAAAATTTTTTAAAAAAATACCAGATTTGATAAGTCGCCATGTAACAATGAACTCATAATTTTTAAAACATCCATCATTGCACAACTAAATTTTTAAGTTAGTTGGTTGTTTAGTTAGTTGGTTAGGTAATTAATATTAATTACCTAACCAACCAACTAACTAATCAACTAACTAACTAAACACATTAGACTCAAAATTTGCGCAAAGTTACGTCAAATTATTTTATGATGAATGGATTATTTTAGAAAAAAAGATTATTATGTTAACTTTTTTTCTAAAAGAAAACCTTTTGTAGATTTTTCTGCTACTTTTATCGTTTTTTTTAACGCATTGTAATTTTAAACCCCTTGAAATGAGCCTATCATTTACATCCGAAAAGTTAATACACCTTATTATTAGGCATTTTCCTTATCGTGTAGATGAGGATATGCAAGGGCAGTAGTTTCAAAAATGATAAATTGCAATAGATTGATTATCAATTTATTGCAATTTAGTGTTTTATTCTACAATACACGACTGAGTTGTTAAAGATTTTAAGATGTAAATAATGGATTATCAATCTATTTTTTCTCGCAGATGCTCGCCGATTTTCTTTTGGACTCTTTTGCTGCGAAAATCTGCGGGCAAAAAACATATTACAACTTTAACAACTCAGTAGTGTATGCTACAACAATTTCCGCTTTTTTCCAAAATGGAAATTGCTGTTTATTCTAACGGACTCTCATTCCGAAATCGAATTATTTTTTCTTGTTTATAGAAGATTTTGTAGGTGTCGGCACAAGTGGTTTTGCGCGAACGGGTTCGGGCTCGTCTGGAATCGGTGGATTTTCAGGGAGCGTTTCTGCTTCCGACAATCCATTTTGACGAAAATGTTGGAATAAGCCGCCCAAAAACATCAATAATAACGCAATAGATGTAAAACGACTCATGGTTTCACCTTGATAATACGATTTTGGTTCAAAACGCATTTCCAATTTTTGATTTTGACCCGCAGGCAATTTTGCCGCCCGCAACGTATAATTCGCCTTCGTCAATGGAATGCGCTGATTCCCCAAAAATAAACCCCAACCTTTCGCTTCTGGATAATAGGTTTCGGAGAAAACAACTACTTGTTCCGTTTTGGCAGAATATTCATAAGCCATTTTATCAGGATTATAAGCCGTAAGTTTAATGTTATTAGTCGAATCGTATTGCGGCTTAAACCCTTGAAGATTACCTAAATAGCTTTTTTGAATCACCGCCGTCTCCTTCAAATTGACTTGCGATAATTCATTCAACTCTGCATCCCCATTGTCCGCAACCTTAATATTTTTCACAAACCAAGCATTGCCCATCGCAAACGCATTTGGGATGACCTCATCTTTTCCGCCTTGCCCTTGCATAAGGATATATTTGGTGTTCAACATCCCATATATCGGCATATTCGGCATGTTTGGAATTGCAATATTTTGTTTGAAATCGCCCAAATATTTCTCAACTAATTCTTGATAACGCATCAATTTCGCAGGATGATAACCGCCAACGCTCTTATGATAGGCAGAAGTTTGTGCATTTGTAAACGGCAAACCTTGTCTCAAATCCAACACGCGGAAATGAGGATCTTTATCTGCCATAATTTGTTTATCCGCTTCGGTCGGTTGTTGCTCGTCCGTGAAAACTTTTGGTTCTTCAAATTTATTATCATGTAAGATGCGTTTTGCAATTGTCCACGTATCAAGGAGCGTCAAAATGCCGATACCTGCAATAACCATCCATGTTTTTGAAATTTTATTTTTCAAATACGCCCAAATCATGCCCGCCGTCAATAAAACAAGCATTAAAGAGCGAAATCCATCCGCTTTCATCAAACTTGCGCGGTCTGCACGTAACATATTCACTAATTCAGGCTGTCCAAGACCCGCATCTCGTTTGCCGTCAACGCCGCCCGCCATGCCTATCAAACAAAATAAGCCCGTAATCCCTGCACCATATAATAAGGCTTTCATTTTCTCCTCGCGGGTAATTGTCGGGTCGAGCCATGCTTGTAAAGTCATCATTGCCAATAAGATACACATTAATTGTCCCATGCCAAGTGCTTGCGTCACGGCTCTGAATTTGTTGAACATTGGGAAATAGTCAAACATGAAATCCGCAAAAAAGAAATTATCGCCCCATGCAATCATAATCATTAAGAGCGTCGAAACCGCAATCCACCATTTATAACGGCTTTTAATTAAAAATAATCCTGAGATAAATGCAAAGATGAAAACCGCCCCCCAATAAATCGAAACGCCCACAAAAGGTTGATTTCCAGTGTAAAACAAAGATGAAATTTGTTGATCCGCTTGTTTTTCGATTTGTTGCGGAGTGAGTTTTTGCTTACTCAACTGTTGCGCAATTTGTGGATAAACCGCATCATACGTATTTGTGCCTGCATGCGTTTGAGACGCGCCGCCGCCTGCTGCGTTTTGCACCAATAACGTAATCGTTTCGCCAAGTCCGTATTTCCAATCAAATGCATATTCTTTACTTAAACCGTCGCCTTTTCCAGCTTTGGCTTTGAGTTCGGAAGTACCGCGAATCGTTTCGGTTTGATATTCCATCGTGCTCCAAATCGTGGATGTATTGGTGCCTACACCTAAGACTAAACCACCCGCTAAAACGAAGCTTGGAATCAAAAACGGTTTAAATTTCTTTTCTTTTATCGCATGATAACATTCTATCATGCCTAAAATAATGATTATCAACAAAGTATAATAAGTCACTTGATAGTGATTGGCGTACACTTGTAAGGCGGTTCCGAATGCGAATAAGCCACCGCCGAGCCAATAGCGTTCTCGATAGGCTAAAACGGCTCCTGCGATTAAGATAGGCGCGTAGCCTAATGCCACTAATTTGGTGGAGTGACCTGCTTCGGTAATGTCCATATTGAACGAGGATAAGCCATAGCCAATCGCCCCAATAATGGACAATCGCCAATCTATACCCATGACTATCAATAAAATATACATTCCAAGTAAATTTAATAAAATACCTGCAACGGGTGAAGTGACACCTTTATTGAGCAACAATGCGTTGAAAATAGGGCGCGTTACATTGCCTGAGACGGTTTGGTGAATTTGAACGGCAGGCATCCCCGAAAACATCGAATTCGTCCAAAGCGGTTCTTTGCCAGTGGTTTTTTGATATTGCAAAAGTTCGGTTTGCGCGGCGGAGGCTTTTTGATTATCGCCTTGTTGTAACACTTTGCCTTCAAACGCGACGGGCGCGAAAAAGATAAAGGATAATGCTGTCAACAATACCATTGCAATGAAATGAGGTAATAATTTTTTAACAAGCGGCTGGTTCATCTTTAATGATTTTTTACGGATTTTGAATTCGGAACAAAGGAATTTAAAGGAATTAAGGACTAAAATGATTACTTTTGCATCCTTAATTCCTTTAAATTCCTTCGTTCCGAATTCAAATGATTGGAAATATAGAAATTTTGCAAAAATAGTGATTATTTGTTAAATCCGAAGACATGACGCGATTTTCGATTATTACGGTGGTTTTCAATGGGGAGTTGCTCCTTGAAGACACAATTTTAAGTGTTTTGAACCAAACGTATCAAAATATTGAATATATCATTGTGGATGGCGCATCCCGCGATGGCACAATGAAAATTGTTCAAAAATATGCACAACAGTTTGATAATCAATTGAATACACCTTTTACATTTCGTTGGATGAGTGAGTGCGATAACGGTTTGTATGATGCGATGAATAAAGGACAGCATTTGGCGACAGGCGATTTTTTATTATTTTTAAATGCAGGAGATCATTTGTTTTCAAAGGATACATTGGCGCAAATCGCGGCTCAAGCAACGCTTGATACCGATATTTTATATGGTGAAGTGATGTGGGTGGATGCCAATCGGAAGCATCTTGGCACGCGTTCGCAGAGGACGACGCAACAATTGCCAGATGTATTAGATTGGAAATCAATGCGTTATGGCATGGTAGTTTGTCATCAAGCGTTTTTTCCACGTCGAACGCTCGCGCCCGCGTATTTGGAAAATAATTTGGCGGCGGATATTGATTGGGTAATTCGCTGTTTGAAAGGGGCGCGGAAAATTCAGCATACGCACTTAATGGTGTCTGAATTTTTGACAGGCGGCATTTCTAAACAAAAACATCGTCAATCTTTGTTGGATAGATATGCGGTTTTGAAAATACATTTTGGTTGGTGGGCGAATGGATTAGCACACCTATATATTGTATGGCGAGCCGCGATGGATTTTTTGACAAAAAAATGACAATAAAATTTGAGATAATCTTTTATATTTGCAAAAAAAAGAGCAATTTTGTACTGTTTAATCTCTAAAAATTGAAAATATGGATATAACATTTGAAAATGCAACTTTATTTGATTTGGAGCAATCCGAACGCAACGGTTCTTATACGTATGCGGATTATATCAGTTGGAAATTTTCAGAGACCCTTGAATTGATTAAAGGGAAAATCTATCGGATGGCGGCTCCGAGTCGGCGACATCAAGTTGTTTCGCGGGAATTAAGTATTGAACTTGGTTTATATTTTCGTGGAAAATCTTGTCAAATGTTTTCCGCGCCGTTTGACGTGCGTATGTATGATAGGCGCAAGTCGCTTAAAGCAAATCAAACCATTCATACCGTGATTCAACCCGATTTATGTGTGGTTTGTGACCTCGCAAAATTAGATAATGCGGGTTGTGACGGCGCACCCGATTGGATTATTGAAATCCTTTCACCTGGTAATTCCAAGCAGGAAATGCGGCATAAACATCAACTTTATGAAGAAAATGGGGTACAAGAATATTGGGTAGCCGATTATGACCGCAAAATGATAATACAATTTGTGTTGCAACCCAATCAAAAATATGGCGCAGCTCAATTCTTTTTCCATGATGAAAGCATTTCACCTGCGCTTGACATTAGATTTAGCAAAAATATTTATAGATTAAAAGAAGGTAAAATAATCGTAGGAACGTTATTTGCTTTCCTACGATTTCAATATAAACATTTGATTATCAATAGTTTAAATAATAAAATGAACTTAATTGGTTATTTTAAATATTAAAAATTTAGATACCATGCGTTTGTACCAAATCATTGGTATTTTGCATTAAAACTGCAAATATATTTTAAAAATACTTGCGTACTCGTTCAAATCATCCTATATTTGTATCGTCAAAGGACAAAAAGAAGAAAAGAAATTTAACTATCCATCATCAAAAAAAATGTGTATTCAAACAAATCTATGAACCAATTTAAAAAACAAACCTTAACAGCATCTATGAATGATGAATGATGAATTCATTGATTATCAATGAATTTTGAAAGGTCTAA
>JBEEMZ010000205.1:0-9170 GCA_041192405.1 Bacteroidota bacterium
ATTGAAACGGAATAGATTGCCAAACTGCTGCCACTTTCAAGGCTTGTGAAGGGTCTGAATATTTAGAAAAATCATTTTGATAAGATTTTAAAATATCATTTTGTATTTGTCTTGCGGCACGTATATCTTGATTTTGAATATAATCACCCACAACTTCGGGCATTCCGCCGAGAAAAAAATACATTTTCAATGATTCAATCAGTTTCTCATGTAGAACTTCTGGCAAAGTTTCTAAAACTAAAAGTTTTTCAGCCAATAAATTTTCATGAATCGCTTCCAAATATTCTACAAAACTCAATGGATAAAGGGTTAAAAAATTGGATTTGATGCGTAAGTAAAGGGCAAAGATATTAAAGTATCTGTGAAAAAGTGTCGTGAATTACCAAATTTATGTGTGGAAAAGTGTAAATGCTCTTAAATTCTGATAAATGAAAAGGAGGAATGAAAGGGTTATTTGTTTAATTTTTACCCAAAATCAAGCAAATAACCCTTTCACTCCTCCTTTTCATTTATCAAAAATCAAAATAAAATATCGAAAATAGTATTTATTTCAATAAAATATGCTGATATTGCAATAAAAGTGCTGCAACAACTATCAATAAATGCACCATTTCAGTCGTATTACTATTAATGCTTTGCAAGCAAAATGATAATAAAATACCAAGTGGCACAGATAATATCAAAAAATGTTGTAAACTAATATGCGATTGCATTAAAATTGTTCCAAGTGCAGCAAACAAAACCCAGTATAAAATACTAACATATTTTTGAGCAGTTACATTTCGTTTTGAATACAACAAGCCACTCGTTATCAGTACAAACGCAATTAAAATGCTTACCAAGATAATTTTTAAAGAAGCAAATTGTTCATGATGCATCTGAACATTGAAAAATCCAAGATTGTCTAATAGATTTTGCTGCATCATGCCTAATTGGTTTGTCCAAAACATATAAACACTTAATAAAATGTGTGGAACGAAAAAACCAATAAAAAACATTAAAAACTCATTTAATCTAAAGCCGCGCATAATAGTCAAACCGACAAAAAAGGCTACTAAAAACATCGTAAACGAAAATTGAAAAAGGCTTGCTACGCCTATCCAAAAACCGATGTTAAAAATCTTATCCGCACAATCATTTGCTCGATAGACGCTGTAAACATTTTCAATAGCAAGCAATAGAAACGTGTTCGCCAATAAAATCGGCGACAAATTCATAAACTCTGGTATAAGTGAAGCCGCTAATGCGTAAAATACGCCAGGTAAGAGTGTTACCTCTTGAGTTGCTCGATAGTTACGGTACATTAAGTTAATGTAGAAGGCTTGTACGAAAATCAAAGCCAGCGACAATAACGCAGGATTTAATCCAAACCGACTGACGAATTGGAAAATCCACAGGGAGGGTACACCTGCATTTGAGTTATCTGGATTCCAAGGAAACGCATGCGTAAACAGGGAAAACCGAATGATAAATAAATACGCCAGTACAATAATATTGGCAACCGCTTGATTGGTTCTGAATAAAGTTAGCACAATACAAAATGTTGGTTGATGATTCTGTAATATAGTTATCGGGAACGATGCGTCCTATGTCCTTGATAATCAATCATTTATAAAATTATTTTTAACAAATGATTGGTCATATCAGATAATCTTTCATTCACGTTCCAAAGTTATTAAAAGATGTGGTTTTCAAAATACTTTTTTATAGAAAAATAGGTTTTTGACCTTTTTATCTTCAAAATGCATTTTATTTGTCACAATCTGTTAGTAATCTATGAATATTTTGTTTTAAAATGGTCGTAGAGTAGGGGAGGCAGCCCTCAGTCGCCTGCGAAGTCGCTTGTGAATACTTGCTGTCCATAGTCGAAATCGCTGCTGCGACATTAAATGATGTTTGCCTTTGTTTATAAAATAAATTTTGTTCGCATAAATAATCTGCTAAATAAATTTGTTCGGTTTGTCCAGGTGTTGGAACAAGAACGGCTCGTGCGCCTGCTGCCCATAAATCCATAATGCTGCTGTATCCAGAACGGCAAATCACGAAATGGCTTGCGGCTATTTTTTCATTCAAATCATTAGATGTCAAATAGTTATGAATTTCGATATGCTCACTTGTATTCAAATTTGCTTTTTCCTCTGAAACTACGCCTCTAATTAAACAAAAATTTTGTTTTAAATTTTTCAATTGTATTAAAATAATGTTTTCAAAAATGGTGCGTTGTGGTTCTGGTCCCGACAGTATGAAGGTGACTTGATACTGTTTTGGGCGTTCCAACAAACGCATTCTGCTTAAAGGCGCAATATAGTATGTTTTGATGGGTGTTGAACCAATATTTGTTACATTGTGCGATAATTTTCCAGATAAATTCGGTTTTTCTTCAAAATCGGGTATCCAACATGCGTCAAAATGGCTAATAAATTTTGTATTCAAGCGATATATAACATTTTCTAACCATTTAAATGGCATGATAATGCGTATTTGATGTGTGATAAAAACGGTTTTCACTTTTTTATTGAAAAATCCGAAACGGTTGTCTGAAATGATTATATTTACATTATTATTTTTCAAATATTTCTTTAAAAAAAGATGTTCCAAAAAGGCACCGCGTATGATTTTGGGCAATTGAGTCATCATCCCCAAAATCATATTTTGAAAGGGGTATCGAATCTTGTATTCGGGCAATTCGAGCGTCTCCAAATTTGGAAATTCGCGTTGCAATAATTTTAACGCGCCTCCGTCTGACGCAATAATCACGTCGGCTCCTTGCCGCAAAAATTCATGAATGATTGGAATACAACGAGTTGCATGACCCAAACCCCAATGCAACGGAGCAATAATTATCTTTTTTTTATCGTTCAAAAAATTTGATAGCTATAATGTTCGTTAATGGATTGCGTTCCTACGGAATGACAAAAAAACTTGTCATTCAGCCTTGTCATTCCGTAGGAACGGTAATCATGTTGACGCAATTCTGTTTCGTTCGGTCACTTAAAAAATAAAAATATGAAAAAACGTATGTCGAAACTCGTTTTGGGTTTTATCGCTTTGATGAGCTTGACTTTTGTACTGGATTCTTGCAGCCTTTTACAAAAAAACAAGTGCAATTGTCCTCACTTTTCAGTTGAAAAGTAATCATTATTCAGCCACGAATTACACGAATTTTCACAAATTTTAAGCAAAAAGGTTACTAAATTCGTGTAATTCGTAGCTGGGTTAATCAATAGTTTAACAAATAACTTTTTATTTGAGTTCTAAAATATTGCCCATTTCGTAACAAGTGCGACATCTTGGCTCATAACTATCCTTTTCTCCCAACAAAATGGCACTTTTATCTTGTACTTTTCTATAAGAATGCGTTGCCAAATTGCCACATTGTTGGCAAATCGCATGGACTTTTGTAATATATTCGGCTACTGCCAATAAATTGGGCATCGGACCGAACGGCTTGCCCCGATAATCCATGTCCAAACCCGCAATAATGACGCGAACGCCGCGTAAAGCCAATTGTTGACAAACATCGGTCAAGGCGATTTCAAAAAATTGCGCTTCATCAATGCCAATGACTTGAATGCCTTCTAAATTTTCCAACATTTTGTTAGCGCGAGCAATCGGTGTTGCCGCAATTGCATTGGCATCGTGCGAAACCACTTTGACGGCATCGTAACGCGTATCCAATTGCGGTTTAAAAATCTCGACACGTTGTCCAGCGATTTTTGCCCGTTTCAAACGGCGAATTAATTCTTCGGTCTTCCCCGAAAACATCGAACCGCAGATAACTTCTATCCAACCGGTGCGCTGCCCTTTAAAATGCGGTTCTAAAAACATTTTCGATTTCGGATTGTGGATTTCGGATTGCGGAATGTGGGTTTGGGTTTCCTACGGAATGACAAAAAAAACTTGTCATTCCGTAGGAGACCGAAATCCGCATTCCAAAATGCGAATTCGAATAATTGAGCCGCAAATTTGCGATTATTTTACCACAAAAGGCAGAAAAGCGACAAAAGATTTTTTAAAACCTTTTGTCGCTTTTTGCTTTTCTATTGATAATCAATCGTTTATGAAAATTGCAAAAATGGCTGTGCAACCTACATGGATTGGGCAAATGAAGGCAATATTCTTAACTCCATTTACAAATGACTTCTTTTGCAAATGGAATTGTATGAACTAACTGATTTTGAACCCATTGAAAATCAACCGATTGATTTTGAACCGATTGGTTTTCAATCGGTTCAAAACCTGTCCATCTATATATAGATATAGTTTATTAGATTTAGTTTATTAGATTTAATTTATTTAGATTAAAAAGAAGAAGAAGAAGAAGCCTGCGGCATTTTTTTTTTTTTTTAAATTTAAAAATCAACCGCGATAATGGGCTGTTAATTGGCTCATTATCGGTCCCGATTGAATTCAAAAACGAACCGTGATAAGGATACTTGATTGAATTCAAAAACGGTCGTAAAAATTGGCTTTTAATTGGCTTTTTTTGAGGTTCCGATAATTTGTCCAATAAAAGAAAAAATAGGCAAAATAAGCCGATTTTCGCGCCTATTATTAACATTAAAAATTATTTTAATATTGATTGAGTTGCCTTTTTAATTGGTTAACCAAATCTCTTAAAATTAAAATTTCATTTTCTTTAGATGCTAATAGTTGTTTATACAACTCTTTTTCACTATCCACAAAACGATGTTGATCCTCATTGCCCATAGGACTTGAATTTTCTGCTTGATTCATGCGAAAATTGTCAAACTCTTTTTTATCCAAATCTAATGCCTCAGCACATTTATCTGCGAATTCGTCATTAACGAATGTTTGTTGCATAATGCTATGGAGTCGTTGGCGCGTCATGTCTAACTTTTGAGCCAATTGAGCTTGTGTTATATTTTTCTTTTTTAAAAAAAATTTTATTTTATCTCCAATTGTAATCATTTCATTATTAAGTTTATATACATTAAAAATATTATTTATTTGTTAATAAAATGTCAATCATTAGTAAATATTATTACATTGTAAGCAACTTTTTATTACATTTGCATTACATTGTCATTACATGATGATGCGATGACACGGCAAATATAAACTACTTCGCAAAAAATTGCATTAAACAAGGCTGGTTTCTTGACATTTTTTTGCGTAGAGAGCTATTTTATGTTAGGAAAAACGCATTAAAATTTAGAATTTAAAAAAATATTCAAATGGAATCAAATATAACTATTATTCGCCCAGAGAATCAACAATTTGTTCGTTTTCCCCATTGGATTGGGCAAAATAAACAATTCAACGTGCAAGAAAGAGGATTATTAGTGACCCTTTTATGTTTCACGGAACATATTTCAAAAGAAGATATTATTAAAATGAGCAATAATGGAGTACACTCAATTGATACGGCTTGGTCCAGTTTACAGGCGAAAGGGGTGCTTTTACCACATCGTACAAAGCATGGCAACCGTTATATTTGGCATTACACGATTAATTTAGACAAAAATTTGGTGCTGCAACCTCCAAATACGGTCAATCCTTCGACCGAAGATGTCATTAAGTATTCTGAAACGGTAACAGATGTAAATATACAGCCATTGATGCCTGCATCAACACCGCAGTTGGATTTATATTCATTGGATGGTTTCATGGATTTTAATCATCCTACGGCAATGTACTCTTTTTCAAAAACACAGGAGTTGACTAAACCTGTGTTGCCAGTAGCCTATACGGAAAAAACGTTGCATGAATTATCGAATTCACACCGATTGTATGCCGCCAAGTTGATAAAAGATATTACCATGATAGACTATTTAAAGGAAGAAGGTTATGAGGTGTTGCCCAAACATATTGTAGCATTTCACAAGCGGTTGGACACTGACAAGACGCAACATTTATTATATGATAAATATACGCAACATTTTATGAATTGGCTTCCAACTTATTGCGCTTATCAAGATAAAGCCCCAAAAAATAAAGCAACGCTTAAAGATGAGAAAGACAAATGTGGTACGAATAAAATTTTTAATATTTTAAGAGTGAAAATTAAAAATCCGCAGGCGGATTATATGACTTATCAAGGTTGGGTGAATGATTTGTGCGCTTTTGAAGAAAAGGAACCGAACCTTTCGGATATAGATAGGCAATTTAAAAAGGAGATGCTTGCGTACAAAAACGCAGGGACACTACTTTTAGAGTATCAAAAACATTACAAACCTAAAAATGAAAAATAAAGGATTTGTGATTTTGGAATGTGGATTTCGGAATGATGATGCAATCGAAACAAAAACGCAAGTCATTCCGAAATCCACATTCCAAAATCCGAAATCGAATAATTATGGCGCAAATTTGCGATTATTTTACCACAAAAGGCAGGAAAGCGACAAAAGATTTTTAAAAACATTTTTTTGTCGCTTTCCAAAATAATCGGCAAATTGCTAAAACGCAAAATCAAAAGCATTTTAGACCGCTTGGATTAAACAAAAGGTCGTCGCAACAGCAACGACCTTTTGCGTTATAATATTTCAATAATTTGCATCGTTTCCAAGCTCACGCGACACACACGCATCAATAAATCTATCACTTGTTCCTTATAATCCGAAAATTGATACGTATTAAATTGTGCGGCAATCGTCGGGTCAGATGGTTTTGATGGTTTGTATTGGTCTAAAACCCATTCTAACGCGCTTCGATTCCCTAATTTATAATCCCAAACAGATTCTGGAACGCCACATAATTTTGTAATTTCGTCTATTTCAATACAATGATTGGTTTTGTCGGCTTTCAACTTGGCTTTTGGGACGAAATCATTACCCACAGGTTTTTCAATCCGTTGCAACGGATACGGCGCGACGTTTTCATAACCGATGTGCAATGCTGCTAATTGTTGCCCTGCCGCCGCGTATTTTGCAAAATCGGCGTAAAACGGAATGCGCGGAAAATCTCGTTTTAAATTGATTTCATACGCGCTTCGGTACGCGGGCGCGTGTAAAACGGCGTACACATAATAAAAAATTTGTTTTTTTGTAATCTGTTGATTATCATACTGTTGTCTGAATTGTTCTAATGCCCAATCGGTGATATTCTCTTGACGATTGCCGTTTGCGTCGTAACGATACATCGGAAGGCATTCCGCAGCATTCGGTAGATAAATATCTAAACTTGGAATATTGTTCGTCACTAAGGCGCAAAAAGTACCACGTTTGCCTTTCGAAAAGCTAATAACAATATTATCAAAATTAGATTCAATCCCAAAAATTTTATCATTTTGATAAATTCTGTGTGTTATAATTTTATCAAAATAAAGTTTTTGTTTTACGAAAGGACGATACAATCCTGTTCTAATCCGATTTTTATCAAAAATTAAAGTAGAACCTTTTTTTAAATGATTTTCAAGTTCTTCTGTCCACTTTATAGTTCTATCAACAAAATTATTAGTGGTTAGCTGTTGATTTGAATTTTGCCACCTTTCGACTTCTTTTTCATAGAATGCACAAAAAAAAGCAACTTTTTTTTCTAAATTATTTGCATCAAAATCATAAATCCACTCATCTCTATTCGTTACAACGCCAAGTGAAAATAGTTCAAAAATAGCAGTTTGTTCGTGCGTTTTACCTAATTTAACCACTTTATCACCTAAAGGTAAAAGTGCATCCCAGTCATTATCTTCTGCTAAATTAATCCAATTATTATTTTTATCAGGCGTAATTCGTTGAAAATCAATAGTTTCAAATGAATTTTCGCGTATCCAATCTAATTTATCTACTTTACTAAGGCTATCATCCATTGTCGTGTAATGAATGCGACAGTTGGTTTTTTGCTTGTTTTTTTTAACTAAAAAGAACATTGCAACGCCTGTCATAATCCCAAAAACATTTCCAACCGCTTTATGATTTGCACGAATATCACCGCCCAAATCTACGATATAGCATTCCGCAAAATCTTCTTGGATACAAGCGCGAAACCCGTCAAACGTCCGACTGTCAATAAAACTCCGATTCGTAATAAACGAAATCACGCCATTTTGGTCAAGCCTGTCCATCGCCCACCGAAAAAATCGGGCATACATATCATACACTTTCGTCTTTTGGGCGGTACTTTTCGCTATAAAGGTTTCTTTAATGCGTTTGTCAATAAACGGATACGTGCGATTCTTGTTATTATCATTTTCATTTTGCTGATTGGCATTGTAAGGCGGATTGCCAATAATCACGGATATTTTTGCTTCATTTTGCGTTTTAATGCGTTTCGCATTTTCCTCCGAGAGTGAAAACATATCCATTTGCTTGCCCGTCCAACCCAATGCCGTAACGTTATCCAGCGTATCTACAAAACATAAATTGTCAAAAGACTCATATTTTTTCATTTTATTTCGATACGTGTATTCAATATTCAAATTCGCAATGTAATATGGCAAAATGGCTACTTCATTGGCATGAAGTTCTTTTTTAAACTTATGCTTCAAATCGTGCGGACTCATGTAATCAATCAAATCGCAAATATACGTACCTGTACCCGTCGCAGGGTCGAGGATTTGAACCCCTTTGTCACTTAACGTTTTGCTAAAATGCGTTTCTAACAAATAATCCGTTGCTTTGATTTGAAATTGTACAATTTCCGTTGGCGTGTAAACGATTCCAAGTTTATCCGCGCCTTTTGGATTATACGCTTTATAAAAATTTTCATACACTTTTTTCAAAAAGGTTTGCTTCTCGTGATGTCCTTCAAACCGCCGCGCAACCGACGCAATTACATCATAATAATTTTTAATTTGATATAAAACATCCCGTTTAACCGACCCTTTAAAAAAAGTGGTTTCGACGGCGGACAAGGCTTGCGCAATATTATTTTCACGCACCAATTGATCATCGCTGAACATGGCAACATCTTGCCCTCCACAGAAAATCATCGCGAAGGTACCAGAGAACTCATGGAGCGGAATTTCTTGCGGGGTTTGAAATTTTTGCAGCAGTTTTTATCTGATGCTTATGTCTTCTGACCAAATGAATGCGCTCGTTGAACGCCTCTTTTCTTGCACAAATTGCTTCGCACAATAGCGCAGTACAAGTCGTAGCCAAATCATAAATAGCTTTCGCTTTTGTATATGCCACCACTCCTAATGCAGCCATTAATGTCGTTCCGTTAATCAGTGCCAATCCTTCTTTGTAAGTCAATTCAACTGGATTTAG
>JBEEMZ010000206.1:0-17825 GCA_041192405.1 Bacteroidota bacterium
AATGGTGTACAATTGTACACCATTTATTGTTTAAGCGGGCATTTCATCAAACGTCTGACCATTTAAAAGCCGACCCGTTTTTTTCTTATTCGCGCCACCCCATTGTTTAAAAAAGAACGCTACGCCTTGCGTAACACATTGATTTTGAATATCTTCGACCCAATCTTGCAACATCGGGCGTATCTTTCCTGTGCCACTTTCGCCGCCAACGATAACCCAATCAATCGCTTCTAAATTCATATTCGACAACGCACCAATTAAAGGTTCTGCGGATATGAATTTAATTTGAGCATGCGTTTGACGCAAACAATCAATGCGATTCATCACTTTTTCGTTTTCTACGGACACGCCCATCCAAATATTTTTTGTCCAATTGAGTTGCGCATCAAATTCTAATAAAATATCGGCGCGTTTCGTCAAAACTTGGAAAATATGTTGCGGATTTTCGTTCATTACCTTGAAAACCGATTGAATAAAATCCAATGGAACTTCGGGATGAAACAAATCGCTCATCGAGTTTACAAAAATAGTTTTAGGTTTTTTCCACCCATAAGGAATTTTTAAACTATCAGGATGCGTCCGCACTGCAAAGCCATCCTTATATTTATCAACGCCCATTGCTTGCAATCGTTTTGTCATGACTTCTGCATAACAAAATTTGCAACCTGCGGATATTTTAGAACAGCCCGTAACAGGATTCCACGTCATTTCCGTCCATTCAATACTGGATTGTGCCATTGTAATGTTTTTTTGATGATGGAGAAATTATAGCGCAAAGGTAACTCTTTTCGTTTCACATTTACAAAGAAATGTTTTAAATATAAGTTAATGTATCTATTCATACAAAACAATGCCAAATTTAAAAGTAAGTTTTTAATTGATTATCAATTATTTACAATTGATAATAATTTAAATTCTAAAAAAATGTTTTAAAATGAAGCTTGGTGCGAGGATGTTGAATGAACGGGATAATGTCTTTTTTCCAGCGATTTATGGTTGTGTGACAACAGGTAGCGATTGGCGTTTTTTGAAACTGGAAAAACAAATTGTAGTTATTGAGCCGAATTTAAAATTTATTATTGAATTGCCGATCATTTTAGGCATGTTTCAGTCCATTGTAAATGCTTTTGACGGAATATAAGGTTACTTGAAAACATTTTTAATGCTAAATTATTGATTATCAATCTTTTAAAGGTCAGTGCAGTTACAACTGCACCGACCTTCTTTTTATTTGAGTTGTTTCAGACAAAACTGACAGAATTATGGCAATTTCAATTAATTTTGCCGCGTCAAAATGGCTTCCTGCTTGAGAAGATAGAGGGAGGGTAGAGATAGTTGATTTTTATTTAATTTTTTTTTCAAAAAATATTAAATAAAAATCAACTACCTCTTGAGTGTTTGTTTTTTAAAATTTTGAAAATCAATTAATTATGTATAAAAAGAAAATTAAATCTGCACTGATTTCAGTTTACAGCAAAGAAGGTTTAGAACCTGTCGTGCGCGAATTGAGTCGCTTGAAAGTCCGCATTTATTCCACAGGCGGCACGCATTCCTTCATCGAACAACTCGGCATTCCCGTCGAAGCGGTCGAAAGTTTGACCTCCTACCCTTCCATTTTGGATGGTCGCGTCAAAACGTTGCATCCAAAAATCTTTGGTGGATTGCTCGCCCGTCGTGAGGCGGCGCATTTGGCAGAGTTGGAAACCTATGATATTCCAGAACTCGATTTGGTGATTGTGGATTTGTACCCGTTTGAAGAGACGGTTGCGGTGACCCAAAATGAAAATGATATTATTGAAAAAATTGATATTGGCGGTATTTCGTTGATTCGCGCTGCGGCTAAAAACTTTAAAGATGTGGTGGTCGTGCCTTCGCGCAATGAATATGCTTGGTTTTTAGAGATTTTGAAAACGAACAATGGTTTTACGGAAATGCAGGAGCGCAAAGAATTAGCGCGACTTGCATTTAACATTTCTTCGCATTACGATACAGCGATTTTTAATTGGTTTACGGCAGGAACGGATTACAAAGCGTTCAAACACAGTTTGCACGTACATGAACCGTTGCGTTATGGCGAAAATCCACATCAATCGGCTGTATTTTTCGGCGATTTAAAAGAATTGTTTGATAATTTGAATGGAAAAGCCATTAGTTACAACAATTTGGTAGATATTGATGCCGCCGTTCGCTTAATGTCGGAATTCAAAAATATGGCTCCGACTTTTGCGATATTGAAACATACAAACGCTTGTGGTGTTGCGACGCGCCCCACTATTCTCGAAGCGTGGAAAACGGCGTTATCTTCTGACCCGATTTCAGCCTTTGGCGGTGTTTTGATTTGCAACCAAACAATTGACCTTGCGACCGCGCAAGAAATCAATAAATTGTTTTATGAAGTGTTGATTGCACCCGATTTTGAGGCAGAAGCGTTAAAATTATTGATGACGAAAAAAACACGTATCTTATTGAAAATCAAGGCTTTCCAAACCAATAAGACGCAATTTAAATCCTTGTTAAACGGTGTGATTCAACAAGATTCAGACGGCAAAACCGAAGTGGCAGCTGATTTGAAACCTGTGACCCTTAAAACACCGACTCCTTCGGAAATTGAAGATTTGCTTTATGCCAATATTTGCGTTAAACATTTGAAATCCAATGGAATCGCTATTGTAAAAAATCGTCAATTGTTGACAATGGGTTGCGGGCAGACGAGTCGTGTAGATGCGTTGCGGCAAGCGTTGGAAAAAGCGGCATTATTTGGTTTCGATGTGGCGGGCGCGGCGATGGCTTCGGAAGCGTTTTTCCCATTTCCCGATTGTGTGCAAATCGCGCATAAAGCAGGTATCAAAGCGGTGATTCAACCTGGCGGCTCGGTGAAAGATAAAGATAGTATTGATTTTTGCAATGCGAATGATGTTGCGATGGTGATGACAGGCGTTCGCCACTTTTTGCACTAACTTTTGAATATGAATTTTGCGAATTTGTTGGATTTTGCAGATTTTTATCTACAAAAATCCAACAAATTCACAAAATTCACATCCAAAAATGCACGTTCTATTTGATTTTTTATTATCTTGCGCTCAAATTTGGGACTTTTTATAAAAGATTCATTTTTAACATAGAACGATTCATCATTAAAACCATTCTCCATGAGAACCGTACCTGCAATTATCTGGCTTTTCTTGACAACGCCCTTGTTTTGGGATTGCAACCACGCCCCGATTGAAGTCATTCCCGATTACACGTGGATTGACCGCCTCGACACGAGTATCAACACAAGCGGTCGCGCAAAAATTCGATTTTGGATTGACTCAACAGGTTTGACCAACCTTCAATTGGAAAGCGCATTCAAATTGTACACGCCTCACAAAGATTTGTACAATGCCCTGCTCAATGCCAAAAGTGTTTATCATCAACGCGTTTTGATTGACGACAGGGTATCTGCCATTCCAGGTATCTCACAAGGTTCATTTGTCGCAAACGGCTTACCACGAACTATGATTTTGACAAATCCAGTAGATTCAGTATTAAGTTTGCCTGCGGCGGAAGCACCGAATTTCACGGATGCGACGTATATTAACTTGACGGTCGGTACAAAAATTTATCGGGTGATTGGCGGTTCGGGTTCGTATCCGACGGGCGGTTACTGGGTGGATACCAAACCAACCAATTATGCAGAAATCATTGGCGGCACAGCAGTACAACCTGAATGGAATGGTTTTAACGAAATTGTTGAATTTACGGTTCCCGCAAGTGGCATGAAAGTGTGGAAAGGCAAAGCCGCAGCACAACCCATTGCAAGTGCGCCTAATAAATTTGTAACAACCTATTCAACAAAATATAATTTATCAGGTGGTGGAAATCAATTATTTGTGCCGAATGTGTACAGAGATTTTAGAGATTCCGTTGCCTATAACCGTTTTTTGTCAAACATTACCAATAAAGAAACTATCACATGGAAGAAAAATTAATCAAACAGTTGAGAAACGACATTTATAAATATACGCATATTTTAGTTAATAAATATAAATCCATTGACGCATTGTTGAAAACGTTGGAACCCAATCATGCCTTGACGGAGTATATCCAATTTTCAGAAGCGACGACGGCTTATTATATCCGCAAATTTCCTGCGGCAACGGTCATCAATTTGAAAATTTGCAAGGTGCAACAAGAACCAATTTTGGGTTTGAACAAAATTGAACAAGCGTTTGTCGCGGCGGAACAAGGCTTTTATCAATTGTATCCTGATGAAGCATTTCATCAAAAAATTACAAAAGTGTTTCGTTCAACGGATAAAGCATACGAGCAATTGACCGCTTGTTTGAAGAAAGTTGTGAACACATAGAGATAGGGGACATAGGGGCTTGAAGCATAGTATATTGATTCTTAATGTTTTATGTAGTCTATATTCTATAAATATGCTCCTATGTTCCATATATCCAGATGTGTTCGCATTAACGCTCATAAATAATTTTCACCAATCGCGCTCTCCCGCGCATCTCACTCGGCACCAATAATTCATTCACGCCAATTTGAACCGCATCCCGAAACCGTAGCAATACATCTAAAGATTCAGTATTCATAACACTATGTCTTTCAACGCTTCCATCTCCTTTTAAGGCATATTCACTCACTGTTGTTGCCCGTTCAATGTCATCATTATAAATCAAACGCAACGCACTGGGCGTTTTCAAAACAAAACAAGAGGAAAAATGTCCATCATCATCATGTGAATACTGTTTTTTATGTAAGATTTTTTTCCAATGTAAAACACCTTGTGCATGAAACGAAAACATATAAAAATCATCGTAATAATGATCACTCATCGCACGTGGGCGCGGCGCACCAAATCCTGGATAATTGGAACTCGTCCCCGCCGTCGAGAAACCGCCCGCCGCCAAATAGCGCGTAATATCTTGCGCTTGCTCGCACAACATCAAAAAACCACCATCTTTTCGAAGAATTAAATCCCGAACGAACAAATTATCCAACCCTTTTGAATCTGTTTCTTTTTTGCCAAGTGCTTGCGCAATGAATT
This sequence comes from Bacteroidota bacterium, assembly GCA_041192405.1. Taxonomy (GTDB): domain Bacteria; phylum Bacteroidota; class Bacteroidia; order Chitinophagales; family Saprospiraceae; genus JAAFJT01. Next base: position 5,042 of record JBEEMZ010000206.1, read on the forward strand.
CATTTTCAAAGGGTTGCAACAAAATTTGAGGCAATTGCCCCATGTTCATATAATACGTTCCTTGAATTTTACCATTCCAACGTTTGCTATAAAAACCGCCCCCTACTAACCGTTGATTTTGATTATCATAAGCAAATTTAACATGAATATTGATGCCTTCAGGCATGCGAACCGTGTCTAAACGCTCTCCTTCCAAACCATACGTTTTAACACAAAATAGATGTTTTTCAAGATTGGTAAGGCGATTCTCTTTTTCCCAAATCAAGTACATCGAACCGCGATTATTAAAAACAATTTGCTTGAAATGGTCATTCGGATTCCAATTATTTAAACGATAATCCAAATGCCACAAGGTTTTCAAACTGTCTAAACGACCCGCAACCGCAATCAATTTCTCCGAATCTGAAAAGCCATGTACTAAAAAGCGTTGACGGTCTTCGGAAACCAAAAAATCCAATTTAGGCAAATCAATCCGACCAAAATCATGAATCGTTGCAGAATCTATTAAGCGTCCGTGCACATCGTACTTATTGATTTTCAAATACTTACGCCCTTTTTTCGTATAATGAAAAATCGCATTAAAATCATTTTTCAAAGTGACAATATCCAATAGTTGAGGATTGCCTTTCTTTTCTAATTCGATTTCACGGTCGCCGAGTTTGTGTAATTTTTCATCGTAGGCGGTGATGAATAGTTTGTTATCGCGGACGAGATAGAGCTGAACGCGGTCATTGATTTTGCCAATGATGCCGTACATTTCAGCGCGATGCAGGTTTATTTCATCGTCCGCGACCATGTAACTTTGCGCAATGACTTGATTTAAAAACAATAAGTTGAGTAGAAAACAGATTGAGTAGGGTAATTTTTTCATCCTTCGTTATTTTTTTAATGATGAATGATGCATGATAAATGATGAATAGAGATTCTAATAAATTGATAATCAATCAATTAGAATACTCCTCATTCATCATGCATCATGCATCATTACGCAACTACAAAAATAGACATTTTTTAATTGCAAAAGGATGAATTACAATACAAGAAAGTTGAATTTACAAAAAAAATAGGTTAATCGTTCCAATAAGTACTTGTACCTAAATAAACACTGTTAAAATCAGAGGATTTCCTCGCTACGAGCGAGAGAGGCGGAGATAAATGGGTCTTTTTGAATCCTCTTTTTTAACATGGTTTATTTTTACCCAACTACTTAAAAGCGTTCAAAAAAATTTGTTAAAACATAATAAGTCATGATGAATCAGTAATTTTTGCTTTGGAAAAGGAAGGGACAAATGGTAAAAATATAATTTTTTTTTAAAAGATTTTTTAAAATTATATTTTGATTTTTTAAAAATATAGGTTAAGAATTCATTTTTTTGAACTTTTTTTCATTATTTACTCTGAAAAATAAATAAATACGACATTTAGTCCATATCTTGCGGGCTTAAAACAAACTCCGTGCAATGGAACTGAGCCGATTTACCGCATCAACCTCAACTGTTTTCACAAAAACGGGTTGACCTTCTGCGTAATTCGTACAAGTAAGTTACTGAATAGTCCTGCTGCTCTGCTCATAGCCAATCTTCAATGTTCTAACAAGACATTGACGCATGGTATTATTATTGTATAGTTGGTTCGTTAGTGCTTTAAGCCCTATTCAATTAGGAAAATATTTCGCCCAAAAAAAGGGGTAGAGAGAGCAAAATTTGATTTTTGATTTTTTTTACAAAAAAATCAAAAATCAAATTTTGCTCTCTCTGGAAGGTCTTTTTTTCCAAATGCACTCTTAGAATATTTCATTAACCAAAAAAAATATTGCGTTACAAAATGCGTTTTTGCGTCAAAATAATAACTTTACCAAACATTTCGTTAATTTAGCGTACCCAAATGATGAGTTTTAACATTCTACTCAAAAAAACTATGACTCACGTAAGATTTAGTTTTTTATTCGCTTTACTGTTGCTCTCTTTGGGGGCGCGTGCGGGCGAGATTGCAAGCAGATTTCTGCTTTTTCAAATCGAGAACCCAGAACCCGTATCCGAATGCGGTAGATTGAAGGGTTATGTCAGTTTAGTCGAAATCGTGAATGACCAAATGATGGTCACCAGCCAATTTCCGACGGTTTACGGGCTCAACGGCTGTAACAAACAATGGCGCGGGGACAAAAAAACGCCCCTTGGCAAGTACAAAATTGACATCATCAATCGCAAAAGCCTCACAAACGTCAATGAACGGAACAAATTTGGTGGTTTTAGCCTTGTTTTGGACTATCCAAACGTGCATGACCGCAGCAAAGGGCGCACGGGCGAAGCGATTGCAATTCACGGCGGACGCAATAGCCCCACTTTGGGTTGTGCGAGAGTATTGGATGGCGACCGTTTTGAACCCAGTTTTGGAGTAGATAACATTCGGCGCGTTGCGGAATTCGTACAAAAAGGCACACCTGTCGTTTTCATGGAGAATGCAGAAGCGGATTTAATTGGTTCGGAAGGTGCGATTTTCACGCCCGAAGTCACTCAATTTTGGAAAAATGTGTTATTAAGCGACCTTAGCCGTGAAGAATTATTAGGTTGGGTGCGCAATTACCGCAATTATCTTACGCCCGTTGACCCTTTGGCGACGGTTGCACCTGCGGCTTTGAGTGCGTCTATTTCGGGCGCGATGACGAGTACGCCTGTACTCGGCATGACGTATCCGCCCGCAGTGATGACTCCTGCGCCTGCGCCAAGTGTCACGACCGAAGCAGCGACTCCTGCGCCTGCGCGTGTGAAGTCAGAAAGTCATAGTTCGGAGCCGAGTATTCGCGCCTCTTCGACGTTAAATGGCAGCAGCCGTTATTCAGCAAGCAACTTATCGGATAATAGTGACGGTACGGCTTGGTGTATTGAGGGTTCTGAAAAGAAAAAAGTCATCGTTTTTGAATATCCCGAAGGACGGACTCTGCATAAAATGAGCATTATTACAGGTTACGACCGCGATAATCTTTGGAAACAAAATGGTCGGGCGGCAGAAGTGAAAATTAGTTTTGATGGCGAGAAAGCAATGAGTTTTGATTTGAAAGATACGCGCAATCGTCAAACATTTTCTTTCAAAAAAGGGGTGAAAACGAAATTAGTGCGGGTCGAAATCACGCGTTACAAGAAAGGGGCGAAAGGAAATGATATGTGTATTTCTGAATTAGAATTTCATTAGATTTCGGAATAGATTATTTTTTATTAGTTTATAAATTGTTCTAAATCAATAGGATACGATTTTAAAGAAACCAACAGAGGCGCAATAACAAGGTTATAGCGACTCTGTTTTTTTTGGTATCACCATAAAAAATTTAAGCGTGGCAATGATGTTTACTAACCAATTTTTTTTAATCCGTTTTTATTTATTTGGGATGATTTGTTGTGCAGGCTGTAAAAATGAGACAACAAATCATCCAAAAGTGGTTCATGTCGCGGGCCCTGCGGCAGTGGCGCAATCGTTTAATGCAGAAGACGATTGCGCGTGGTTATCCAAATGGTTTTCGGAAGAATGCAACGATAGTTTGACGCGTTTCGCCTGTACTGGAAACGAACCCTTGATTCAAGAAATGGCAGCAGACCATGATTGGTGTTCTGGCACGGGTTATTTGAAGGTCAAAACGTTGTTTCGAAAAGGTTTTTATGAAAATGGGCAAGAAAAAAGGTTGATTTTAGTCGGCATGGAGCCGCAAGCGCGTCAAAATGACCCGACTTTGAAAGAATGTATTTTGGGCGGTTCGATTTGGGCAAATGAGGGCGGGCATTGGGTTCCAATTGTGAAAACAAATATGTTTGTTTTCTTGCAATCGAACTTGCATCAACCCATGAAAATTCAAATGACCGATAATGAAACGATTCGATTGGAATATTTGGATGTCAAAAAACGGAAAGTAATGATGATTCCAATTGAGAAAAATTGTTTTGGCGAACCGACATTAGATGATTTATAAAAAAGAGTTGAGTACATGACAAAAGAGAATTCAGCCACGAATTACACGAATTAAGTAGGTGAGCAGTGAAAAGTATTTTAAAATCTGCGCCAGAAAAGGAGAGCTGGAGAGCGATGATTTTGATTTTTTTTGCAAAAAAAATCAAAATCATCGCTCCGCTCTCTGCCCCACTCTTGCGGCGCGAAAATGAACCTCCTTTTTCACTACTCACTTCCTTAATATCATCAATATTTTAATAATTTATCTATCGCAATCGCCACTTTTTCAATAGATGGTATCATGGTTTGTTCTAATACGTCATTTAAAGGAACGGCTGGAATATTTGGCGAACCAAGTGTTCGCACAGGTGCATCCAAATATTCAAAACAGTGTTCTTGAATCCAACCCGAAAGACTTTGTGCAAACGAAGGATGTACGGCTTCTTCCGTAATTACCAAACATTTACCATGTTTTTGCACTATTTTTAAAATTAAATCCTCATCCAATGGGCATAACGTGCGCAAATCCAAAATTTCACATTGTCCATCAAACTGTTTTGCGGCGTTCAACGCCCAATGTACGCCCATGCCATACGCAATTATTGCCAAAGTATTTTTTGCATTATCATTCGATTTCAAAACAATATTTGCTTTTCCGAAAGGTAAAACATAATCTTCGGCGGGTTCAATCGTTCGAGCAGCCTCTGTGCCGCGCACTTTTGACCAATATAAACCTTTATGTTCAAAAATAATGACAGGATTTGGGTCATAATACGCCGCTTTCAACAAACCTTTCAAATCTGCGCCATTCGACGGATATGCAATTTTCAAACCGCGAATATTTGTAATCATACTTTCGACGCTACTCGAATGATAGGGCCCGCCACCATTATACGCGCCTATCGGAACGCGCAAAATCATGCTCACAGGATATTTGCCATTTGTCAGATAACAAGACCGACTTACTTCCGTAAACAATTGATTTACAGCAGGAAACAGATAATCAGCAAATTGCACTTCTACAATCGGGCGCAATCCGACCGCCGACATCCCCACCGTACTCCCAACAATAAACGCTTCTTGAATCGGCGTATTGAACACGCGTTCATCTCCAAATTTTTGCGCCAAAGTCGCCGCTTCTCGAAAAACACCGCCTAATCTGCTGCCCACATCTTGCCCGTATAATAAACATTCTGTATGTTTTTGCATCAATTCTTCGATTGCAAACAGCGCGCAATCTACCATGACTTTCGGCGCACGACCTGTGGGAGCGCGTTCGCCGCGTTCTTCTGTGATGGGTGTTGGGGCGAAAATATGGTCAAAAAGGCTTTCAGGCGTTGGATTTGGAGCAATTTTAGCTTTGTCAAAATCGGCTTGAACCAAATTTTTAATTTTAATTTCTATATCATCCAAATATTGTTTTGAAAAATGCGGTTTCAATGCTTTTTGGAATTTCAAATAAGGGTCGCGTTGCTCATGTTCTTCCAAATCGTCTCGATACCACTCTTTGCGCACACCTGACGTATGATGATTCAACAATGGCACTCGCGCATGTACTAAAAACGGTCGGCGTTCAAGGCGCATTGTTTCAATAATTTGTTTTAAAACTACATAAGATTCCTCAAAATCACTGCCGTCAATGCTAACCGCTTCAATGCCATTGAAACCGCGAGCGTATTCATACGCATTTTGCGCCCGCGTCTCTGCGGCATTTGCAGAAATATCCCAACCATTGTCTTGCACCAAATATAATATGGGCAATTGTTTCAAACCTGCCATTTGTAACGCTTCTGAAACTTCGCCTTCAGTCATCGAAGCATCGCCAAAGGAACAAATCACAATTGGTTTATTATCTTGATTATCAGTTGAATACAAATTTAATTTTTCTTTATATCGAATGCCCATTGCCGCGCCCGTCATTGGAATGGCTTGCATACCTGTTGCAGAAGATTGATGCGGAATTTTCGGTTTATCCGCGTCGCGCAACGACGCATGAGCGTAATACGAGCGACCGCCTGACGATGGATCCGTGCCACGCGCCATCAATTGCAACATCAAATCATGCGGAGTCATGCCGATTGCGAGCAACATTGCATCATCCCGATAGTAAGGCGCGAGATAATCTTGCGGTTTTGCCAGCAAGCCAATTGCAATTTGAATGGCTTCATGTCCGCGAGAAGTCGCGTGAACGTATTTGGAAATATATTTAAAATTTGCTTCGTATAACTCACTCATACGCTTCGCAGTAACAAGTAATTCATAGCCTTTAAGCAAAATTTCTTTTGAAATGGTAGGTTTGGTTTTAACCATTGGTTTTATTTTAAACTATAAAATTTTTTGTTTCAACAAACTGTGAAATGCGGGTAAAAGTGGCTGTTTTTCATCTAACTCGGCTAAAAGTTGCTCATTTGACCATTCCATTTGCTTTTCAAGCCAAAAATCATATTGGTTCTTACGCATTTCGTTCAAAACGGGATTATCTAAACCAAGCGTTTCAATCATGTAACGCGCTTGTTTTTGTTCCGCCATTGTTTTTAATGGATTCGGTTCTATTCGCCCTTCACTATCAAATCTAAAGTAACTTGTAATTGCTTGATTTTCAGTAGGATTTAAAAATATATCCTCTCTATATTTATCAAAATCATTATCTTTAAAATGACCACAAAATTGTCGTTTTTTATCTACAATAGTGGACAAGTCAAAACCTTCACAAGAAACAATAAGATTTTTAAACTCATAAGTCAACGTAGGAAAACGTTTTTTAGGGCGGATATGTTCAAAATGTGATTTTGCATCTTCATCGGGCTTTGTTTTTTCAGGAATTTCTTGCTCGCAATACGCGCAAAGTCCTTTTTGATGTAGCCATAAATGTTGATGTAATAATAATCTGATTTCTGAACCACCTTTCACTTTTTTGAATTTTTCCCAATCATTGCGCAAACGCCCACGATATGTTTCTACAAAATCATCAAATTGTTGACATCTATTTGATTTATCAATATATCTCATTTCCTTAATTCAACTTTTCGTTTCAAAAGGCGTAATTCATTGCGTAAACGCATCACAGCCATATCTTGTTTTCCAAAATCTATTGCAAGCGTATCTATTTGATATTCAAGGGTTACGAGTGAAGATGGTGCAGGATTTAACTCCATTTCTTTAATCAAATTGTTTACTGAGTTGATGCTTTGTTGCGCTTCAAAACTACGAATTGGCGTTCCCATAATTTCCGATAAAATTCGATTTGCATCCACACCATAACTATTTTTATGCTCCACAGCCATATTGAATGCCTTAATTTTACGTTTTCCTTCCTCAACGCCTAACACAAAAACCGATTCTGGATGCACTGATGCAATAATTTGTGGCGAATGCGTTGCCAAAATCACTTGATTATTTTTGCCTATATTTTTAAAAAAAGTAGTAATTTGTTGTTGCCAAGTCGGGTGCAAAGCGTCTTCGGGTTGGTCAATTAAAATCAATGTATTTTCTAAATTCAATTGATTGAGCATGAATCCCATATAATATAACATTTTTTCACCACTTGAAAGGTCTTCAAAATGAATCTTTTGTCCATTGATGCTTTCAAAAATCAATTCTTTCTCATTTACTTGCATTAATTTAGAATAAAGATTTAATTGGTCGAAAAGTTTATTTAATTCATTGATTTGATGATTAAAAACTTGACGTGGTGGCGTATCTGGATTGGCAAAAACTTGTTTTTGAATAGATTTTAATATATTTTCTTGAATATTCTCTTTATCCGAGTTGAAAGTAGTACGTTTAATATTAGTCATTTTTGCACTATCTTTTTGTTTATCACTGGCGTAGATATATAGTCCTCTTTTTCTTTCAGCAATGCCAAAAAAGGCACTTGAAAACGCATCTGAAAAAATATTTAAACTTGTTCTAACTACCTTTGACAGTGTAACCGAAGCCGACTCAAAAGAAGTAATTGGTAAATTACTGTTTTCATTATTTAACAAATCAAAGGTAATCAAAGTGGAATCTTTGGTAAATGTCTCTCCTGCCAAATAATAATTGGAATCAATCTCTTTTCTCAATTTACCATGTTCTTGAAAAGAGCGACTAAGAACCATTTGCAATTTTATATGAGTATTAGGTTGAATGTCTTTTTGCGATAAAGTACCATTTATTAAATTTTCAATTAATTCCAAAATAGTCGTTTTGCCAGAACCATTCAATCCCGCCAAAACAATTGTATCTAAAATTTCACCATTTTTATCTGTAAAGTCCAATTCCAAATCATCAAATAATTTGTAATTACGAACCATTAATTTTTTGATTTTCATCTTTTCTGATTTAAAATTAAAACAAAATATTTTAAAAAATCAAATCAACCGCATGAGGAAGGATGTTGTAAGCCGCAGTCGTTTTGCCCACGCCATTACAACCCGCAATGATATATAAGTTTTTAATATTTTCTATAATGTTTGATTTAAAGCGATTTCGGATGATGGATTTCGGAATGTATTGATTGTCAATTAGTTATAAAAAAAATTATCAATATTCCGAAATCCAAAATCCGCAATCGAAATTACATTTTAGTCGCGCCAGAGAAAATCCGTTCCCAACGAATGCCATTGGCAATATTTGCGTTTTTCGTCGAAAACCAAATAAATAATGGCTTCCCAACAATATGATCTTCTGGCACAAATCCCCAATAACGAGAATCTTCCGAATTATGGCGATTATCGCCCATCATCCAATAATAATTCTGTTTGAATGTATAACTCGTTGATTCTTTGCCGTTTATGAAATATTTTCCCTCTTTCACTTCCAATTTATTGCGCTCATATTTCTCAATGATGGTGCGATACATCGCCAAATTTGCAGGTGTAAGTTGCGTCGTCGCGCCTTGTTTTGGAACGTAAATTGGACCGAAATTATCCAAAGTCCATCCTTTATAATGCGCCGTATCATGCGGATAAAGTGCTAAACCGCGACTCATACTCAAACTTTCTGTTTCAAAATCAACTTTTACACTCCCGCCAAATCCATTAATCGTTTCAGCTTGTTTGGGAGTCAAATGATAAACGCCATTGCCACCATCTTCTAAATTGACACCCAATTCTCCTAACTTTTCCTTATTAACAGAACCGTTAATTCGATACCGAAATTGCATGCCCGATGGGTTCGGAGAGGCTTGACCATTGATATGAATTTGACGATTCCGAATCTCTAAAGTATCGCCACCTATTGCTACACAACGTTTTATATAGTGGTCTTTTTTATCAATTGGTCTAACCGTGATTGGCATATTATTGGGTTCCGCGCCCATTCGTTTGATGTCATTGATATTATAAGTGCGATTGGGTTGGATTACCACACTATCGCCATCGGGATAATTGAAAACAACAGGCGTATTGCGTTGCACCGATTCCAATGCAGGCAGACGCGTGTAAGACAATTGTGGATTTGTAATATACGATTCTCGGTCAATAGAAGGAATCCGATTGTGCAACAAAGGCAATTGTAACAAGGTCATCGGCATCCGAATCCCGTAATGCGCCTTGCTCACAAACAAAAAATCGCCCACCAATAACGAACCTTCCATCGAAGAAGTCGGAATCACATACGCCTCAATCAAAAACATCCGTATAAATGATGCCGCAAAAACCGCAAAAAAGATGGCTTCACCCCATTCGCGCAACTGCCCTTTTTTATATGGATTGTCGCGGACAAGCTGTTCAACCTTCGCTTTCATGCCTTTTTGCTCGGCTTCTGCGATAGAATTAGCGTAAGCTTGCTCTTTTTCGAGGGTCGGACCCGTGTATTCGTCATTGCGCAATAGGTAGAAAATCGCGGGATTGAACAACACCGCCAAAGCCGTATGCCAAAATTTGTATTTGCCAAACGAACGCACCAAATCTACTTTCATCCCCGCGTAGGTGAAGAAATTCACGATTGGCAACAGCAAATACGCTGCTTCCCAAGTCGGTTTGCCAATGATTTTGCACCATTCTACGAAATTTAAGCCAGGAACGTAGGCTTTCCAACTGTCAACGCCCGCTTTTTGAAATAGCGGTGCGAGTGTAATACACGTTAGAAGGTGCGTGATGAGGATGTACCAGAAAATAATCACTTGCTATTTTGTTTTAATTTATTGATTTAAATGGTCTGAATTAGGATTTTTAGGATTGATAGGATTCGGAAGGATTGATTTTTAAGATTTTTTAGGATTAAAATTCTAAAAATCCTTGAAAATCAATCCTTCTGAATCCTATCAATCCTAAAAATCCTAATTCAAAAATTTTCGTAAAGGTAATTCTATTTGTAAAAAATAATTAAATTAGTCGCTTTGTAAATGCTCACGGGGCCGCGTAATGCTTCTAATTCCTTCCCATTCGCGTCCAAAACCCGCAATATATTGTAAGAACCCACATCTAAATTCAAAATGGCTTCCACATTTTTATTCCGTTTTTTCAACAAATCAAAAATTTCTTCCGTAATCGCTGCCAAATTTTTACTCGCCGTCACCGAAAAAATCAAATTATATAATGTGCCGTCTTTATCCGAAGCCAAAACGTATAACCGCCGTTCGCGTAACTGATTCGGCGCACGAGATAATTCAATTAATTGTTGATTGCCATGTGCTAATAATTGCGTCTGAAAAATCGTCGCTTTCGACGATTTTGCCCACTTGATGAGGTCAGAATAGTCAAAAAGCGTGTTCAAAGGATATAATTTGCGTGTTCCATTCGGAATTTCAATCCCTTCCTTCAAATTCGACACTTTTATAGAACCATTTTTTTCAATCATGACGACTCCATGTCGTTCAGGTTTCAAAACGGCATTGACAATATTGCCATTGTCAATTGTTAAACCTTCGGGTTGCTTTTCGGCATTCGTGAAACCGCCTGTGGTTGCCAAAATGACGTTTTTAATACCAATTGTTTTAGAAAAATCGGAAAAACGATTGTATGCTTTGCCGTGTGCGAAATACGCCGCCTTGATTTGCGGTCGCTGCATCCAAATACAATAACCAACCACTTTACCTTCTTCCTTCAAATTAAAAATTTCTACCCCATTTTGATTCTTACTTTTGAAATCGCCGAGCGATAATTTGCCTTTTTCTGTCTTTTCAGAAGTGACTTCTTTCAATTTTTTATTGAGTCTATCCCACAAATAATCCCACTTGCCCGCTTGAATATTCTTTAATAATTTGTCCCATTCGGACTTTTCAATCGAAAGATACACCTTACTTTTTGTCAAACGATTGATAATTTTCTCATTATTCTCCTCCGAAATATCGAATTTGCCCGCTTTGAAAGCTTGTTCAATCGTCTGCGCGACCTTTCCAAGCACAAAATAGCCGATAAGTTGATAAATTTCGTTTTCTTTCGATGAAAATTCTTTTTTTTTCGCCAAAAACATCTCGCCAATGCTAATTTTGGCATTTAACTGTGTGTTGGAGTTGATAACAGGGTACATTTTCAAAAAGGCATCGCCCAACGAATACAAAAAATCGTCTCCAACACCCGCAGCGCGTTGCGATTCTAACAAATTGCGATGCTTTTGAAGGGTTTTGAATTCTGTAAAACCAATTTTTTTCAAATAATCTTTGTACGGAAAGTTGCTGATAAAAGCATCATTCGCGTCGGTTGCGTGCAAAACGAGGTACGAATCCATATCCGTAAATTGCCCAAATACGCTCAACGGCAGGAGCAAAAACCAAATATTCAAAAATCGAGTCATATCATTTGTTTTAAACATCGTTTTCAAGTGCGCAAAAGTAGAAAAAAAAATCCATTTGCCACGAATTACACGAATTCGCTCGAATTATTCATAAATTTTATAAAAATTCGAGAAAATTCGTGCAATTCGTAGCAAAATTAAAATTCAAAACGCTTTTATTCGCGTTGAAAAATAGTATTTTTGCCTTCATTTTAATCAAAAATCAATTTATGGAAAATCCTATCACTAAAATCAAAAAAGTAGAAATCAAAGGTTTGTGGAATCGGTTTGATTTGTCATGGACGCTGAATCCTGATGTGAATGTGCTTTCGGGGATTAATGGTAGTGGGAAAAGTACGATATTAAGTGCTGTTGCAGGGCTCATAATGCAAGGTCATTTGCATGACTCACTAAAAAAAGTTATTAAAGAAGTTATTGTAACCTTTAATAATAACAAAAAAATGTTTGTCACTCATAAAATCACAAGTGGCAATCTTAAAAATATTGAGAAAAAAGCACAAGAAAGTATTAAAAATTTGAATACAAATGGAGGTAATGATTATTTAATAAATGAAGCTGTTGAATTTCAAACAATTGTAAGTTTTCTTTCTTTAAAAGAGCTGCAAATGTCACTAGAAGAATTACATAAACATTTACAGGCTGATGTGATTAGCACTTTTGATAATGAAATCCGAGATACTCGTAGTAAACCCGATGAACATGTAAATACTGAATTGGATAGGGATATTTTTGGATTACAAAAAGAATATTTGGATTATCAACTAAATATTAGTAAAAAAAAGGATTTAATTGTTGATAATCAATCTATTACAGATATAAAAAAAGCAATTCAAGAATTAAGGCAACCTCAAAATCGTTTCCTTGAAATCATTGATGACCTTTTTGGTGCGACCGATAAAAAAAATAATCGCGCTAAAAATGAAATTATGTTTACTTATGGTAATCAAGAGATTACACCTTATCAATTATCATCAGGCGAAAAACAAATGTTGGTAATTTTGCTAACCGTTTTGATTCAAGATTTGCGCCCCGCCGTGTTATTCATGGATGAACCCGAAATATCATTGCATTTCGATTGGCAAAAAAAACTCATACAATACATCCGCGAATTGAATCCAAATGTTCAAAT
>JBEEMZ010000207.1:0-9046 GCA_041192405.1 Bacteroidota bacterium
ATATTGCTTACTCAATCCTTTATTAAAAACTAAAAAATTTTATTAAAAATGACTCTAATTGCATCGCTTGCGACATTGAAAAATGGAGAAAATGGGATTTTAACGGAGTTTTTAGATACTAAAATCGCTTGTAAATTAATGTCAATGGGCATTTTACCAGGTAAAGAAATTGCTTTAATACGGCGTGTACCGTTTGGTGGCGGCTTGTATGTGAAGGTTGCGGGACAAAATTTTGCGATTCGAGAGGAGGAAGCGCGCAGTATGCTCGTAGATAAAGCAACGGAACATTCATTCATTTGATATTGTTAATTTAACGTTATGAAGATGCAATACAACTGTTGATTTTTATCAATATGTTGGTTTTATGCGATTTTCATTCAAATAAATAATGGAATTTAAAAAAAAATTTACCTTTGCACTGGTCGGCAATCCCAATGCAGGTAAGTCGTCTGTGTTCAATCAGCTAACGGGATTGCGCCAAAAAGTGGGTAATTTTCCAGGAGTCACTGTGGATAAAAAAGTGGGTACGGTGCCTTTACAACAAGGTCAATCGGTTTCGTTGATAGATTTGCCAGGTGCTTATAGTTTGTATCCGAACGCGCAAGATGAGCGCGTCGTATTAAATATTCTTGTCAATCCTGCGGATCCTGTGTATCCGCATGCGGTTGTGTATGTAGCCGATTTGACGCAATTTGAACGGCATTCCCTTTTATTGACGCAAATAAAAGATTTAGGATTTCCATTAATTTTGGCTATCAATATGATTGATTTAGCTGAAAAACAACATATTACGTTAGATAAAAATAATTTATCTGAAACGCTGGGTTTACCAATCATTGTACTGAATGGTCGAACGGGTGATGGCATTGAAGACCTCAAAATAGCAATGTTCGATTTGATGGAAAAGCAACCGAATGTACAAATTCCAAAACCATTTTATCAACCAACGCTGATTGAGAAAAAAACAGTGGAACAAATTCGTTTAATTTTGCCTGTCCATTCGAATTATGTAGCCATTTTATGGGCGCATCATTTTGAAAAATTGCCTTTTTTGAGTCAATTCGAGAAAAATTTGATTAAAAAGATTGTGCTTGAAACAGGTTTTGAGGATATCCGCCTTCAAATTACAGAAACCTTACAAAGGTTCAATTCGATACAACCTGTTTTACAAAAAAACATTTCAAAAAAAGATACTTCATCCAATTTAAACCATTCATTTACACCGAATTGGACCGATAAAATAGATAAAATCGTTACACATAATGTATTGGGTCCGTTGATATTTTTTGCGGCAATGTTTTTTTTATTTCAAGCCGTTTTTTCATGGGCGACTCCAATGATGGATTTTATTGAAGGCAGTTTCGCACAATTAAACATCCTTTTGAAAAAAACGCTACCCAATAATTGGCTTTCCGCATTATTTACAGAAGGTATTATTGCAGGATTAAGTGGTGTTTTGGTTTTTATTCCACAAATAGCGATTCTCTTTTTTTTGATTTCGGTTTTAGAAGAAATTGGATATATGGCGCGAGCTGTCTATTTGTTTGACCGTGTGATGCAACGTTTTGGACTCAATGGGCGCAGTATTGTTGCCTTGATTTCGGGGGGGGCGTGTGCGATTCCTGCGATTATGTCCACGAGAACGATTGGCAATCCGAAAGAGCGACTTATCACTATTTTGGTTACACCTTTGATTAGTTGTTCGGCTCGAATTCCTGTTTATGCGTTGTTGATTGGATTTGTGGTGCCGCCTGATAGGGTTTGGGGCGTGTTTAATTTGCAAGGAGTCGTCTTTGCAGGACTCTATTTATTGAGTGCGATTTCGGCATTAGCAAGCGCGTGGGTTTTTAAAAAAATAATTAAAAATGATGAAAACGCGTTTTTAGCGATGGAATTGCCAGAGTATAGAATGCCGCTTTGGAAAAACATTAGAAATACCGTTATACATAAAGTATTGGCATTCATTAAGGAAGCGGGCAAAATCATTTTAATGGTGTCTATTGTATTATGGTTTTTGGCAAGTTTTGGACCAAGTGACGCAATGAGCAAGGCGGCTGTGCTTGCTGAAAAAGAGGCAACTGAAAAACATTTTGATGCGCCTCAGGCGGATGCCTTGATTGCGGCACGTAAAACGGAGGCTTCTTACGCGGGTCTTATGGGTCGTTTTATGGAACCTGCGATTCGCCCTTTGGGTTTTGATTGGAAAATTGGTATTGCGCTGATAAGTTCTTTTGCGGCAAGAGAAGTTTTTGTAGGTACGATGTCCACGATTTACAGTGTTGGCAGCAATTCTGAAACTTCGATTCGGGAAAAAATGCGGCAAGATGTGCGGCAAGATGGTACACCTGTTTATACGATGGCGACGGCGGTTTCGCTTTTGATATTTTATGTTTTTGCCATGCAATGTATGAGTACGATGGCAGTGGTGCGGCGTGAAACGGGGAGTTGGAAATGGGTTTGGATTCAATTTGCATATATGAGCGTTTTAGCGTATTTTGGCAGTTTTTTAGCATACCAACTTTTTTAAGTCTCTTTTTAAAACGAAACAGGTTAAAATGACTGCAATTATATATATTTTTTTTTTGAAAATGATATTTCGATTTCGGATAGTGGATGGTGGATTTCGGATGTTTAATCAATTTTATATTGCTACAATCCGCAATCCAAAATCCGAAATCCGAAATTATTTCTGTTTATTTGCGCTTTGTTTAGGTATGACGAATTGTAATTTGAGTCGTTACGTGACGGGGCAAAATCAATATCTTTTAGCACAACATCAAGTTAAAGTTAAAAGAATTGTGGGTTTAGAGAAAAAATCTGTACTAACAGCAGAATTGCAAACGTTGCTCAAACAGCGTCCGATGGGCAAATATTTGAGTGATGGTCGTCGAAATACATGGCTTTATTTTCGCAAATTAGAAAATCCTGATACGGCTCGATTTCAAAAATGGTTTTATAAAAAAGCGCAACCACCTGTTTATTTGGATGACTCATTGACTCGATTGAGCATCAAAAACATGAACTATTATTTACAAAATAAAGGTTATTTGTATCCCAACATTACTTCTACAAAGAACGTTTATAAAAAAATGGCTGATATTACTTACATTGTAGATCCAGGTAATTTATATGTCATTGATTCTGTGCAATTTGTGTGTGATGATACAGCGATTCAGTTGCATTTGAATGATATTGCAGACCGTAGTTTTTTACAACGTGGGCGACCGTTAGATGCAAAATTGTATGAGCAAGAAATTGGACGCATCGTTTTAGCATTAGAAGATTTTGGTTATGCACGGTTTACACGAAATTTTATTTTGCCACTTGACAGTGATACAACGATTTATGGTAACGCACCAACGGTTGTGAAAGGGAAACGAAAAGTAAACGTGACGCTAACGGTGCTTTCGCCGAGCGAAAAAGACAAACATGTTCAATACTCAATTGGTGAAGTGCGGGTTTTTCCAAATTACCATCCGATTAATAATCCAATTTCAAAATCGGTTTATGACACCTCTTTTGCAGGGAAACGTTTTTTTTCAGATAGTCAAAATACGCGCAATATTCGACTGGATAAATTGGCAGATGTGATTAAAATTGGTCATAATGATCGGTATTCGCTGACCGCAGGGCGCAATGTATATAAAGCATTAGATAGATTATTACTATATAAGTTCATCATAGTCAAGCCTTCCACAGATGATTGTGATTCAAGTAAGATTAATTATGACATTCAATTGACCCCACATAAAAAAATGAGTTTTGATGCAGGTTTGGAATTGAACTATTCTAATATTGCGAATAATGTAAACCCGCATCGGTATGGAATTACATTTGATATGGGTTTTGGGCATCGAAATTTGTTTAGGGGGGCGGAGAATTTTGTAGCAAATGTCTCGGTTGGTGTAGATTTCAATTTTTCTTATGATGCAAGGGTGACTCTTGGTTTAAATATCCCTAAATTTTTGAATATTTCTCGACTTTGGACGGTTTATAATAAAATTCATTTACTGAACAATGATTTTTACAAACAGATTCAAAATACGGGTACAACCCAATTCACAACAGGATATAGTTATTCGAATCGTTTGAATAATTTTATCCTTCAAACCTTTGACTTAAATTATAAATATGGTTTGAAATTAGAAGGCACGTCTCAAAAACGGTATAACATTGTGCCTACGGGTATCACACTTTCCCGTTCAAAGATTGATAATGATTTTCAAACGAATGTATTAAATCAAAACCGTTTTTTAGAAAAAAGTTTAGGTGCGAAGTTAGCAACAGGCATTTTTTTCAAAGAATATCGGTTTGAAATGGATAAACCGAATAATACTTTTGGTGAAAGGTGGTATTTTCGGAGCGAAGTAGAGCAATCTGGAAGTGAAATTTGGCTTGCCAATTATGCTTATAATAAATTTCGAGATACATTTAAAATTGCAGGCACGCCTTTTGCAAAATATTTTCGGGCGGAATTAGAAGGTCGTTATACTCGAAATTTTGGAGGTAAAAAAGAATTAGCGATTCGGGCAGCGGGCGGCATTGCGGTTCCGTTTTCGGATACGCGTCGAGAAGGGATTCCTTTTTTGAAACAATTTTATGTGGGCGGTCCGAATAGCATTCGGGCTTGGCGAATTCGCGGGGTCGGGCCAGGCGACACGCCCGAAGATACGACTAAAAGTGCGCAATATCAAACAGGTGATATTAAATTGGAAGCGAATGTGGAATGGCGATTTCCATTAGTTTGGCGTTTGGAGAGTGCTTTTTTTGTGGATATGGGCAATGTTTGGCGCATCAAAACGGAAAATATTGCTTCCCCGACCACTTTGGGTTATTTTTCAACTGATTTTTATAAAAATATTGCGATTGGGTCGGGCGTTGCGCTTCGATTTGATTTTAGTTATGTATTGTTGCGGATTGATGTGGGTTATCGGATTCGCTATCCGTATTTGACCGAAAAACGAACCAGTTATTGGGATTTTAACGATGTTGGCAAGTTGAAAAAGTGGAATTGGAATTTTGGATTGGGATTGCCGTTTTAATACATGCCAAAAAGATATATCTTTGCAATAATTATGACAACTGTTGGGAATTGACAAAAGCATTTGTGACCGTTTGTGAATAGGTGATGACCGCGTGAATAGGCAATGAACAACTATTCATTGCCCACACAATCATTGTCATTCCGAAGGAATCTTTGGAATGATTCTTACGGAATGACAAAAACACACTACAAAAGATTCCTTCGGAATGACAACTACGGAATGACAAGACGAAATGACAAGAAAAGATGCTCCATTAATCCTTGAAAATCAACACTTTAATGTATTGATGCGCCTCATCCCACTGACATGCTTGTATGTGAAGCGGTTTGGGATGGATTCTAAGTTTCTGCAAATAATCGCTCAACAATCCTTCCTCCATGATGGAATCATCTGCTAATTGTCTTTGGGCTATGGTCTGAGGACTCAAAAGTTGCATCGCCGAAGACAGCGAAGTGGCTTGATGGATCCATTGATTGAGGGCTTCCTCTACGTTTTTACAGGAGTCCTGCATTGCCGTCGGTAGTGGAGCCGTTGGAATGGACACGGTTGGAATGGGTACCGTCGGAGTCTGTGCGGGACAACATTTGAAAAGGAATGCGCCAACGGCTACGACGATAACGGTGATGTAATAGATGGTTCCAGACAGGTAATACCATTTCCCACTTATGTAGGCAGTTCGATGCGAATTTTGGTATCATTTCCCGACACCTGATCTCTTAAATTATCTCCTGCGGCTTCCGCCCAACCATTCTCTAAATTATTGGATTCCAGCCCCCAATCATACAGCAATATAATTTCTTCATTTGGATTGTTGCTACCTTCTACATAATCCCATTTGCCTGTGGTGCTATTATGCCACAAAACAGTCGCATTCATCGCACCATTTGTCGTACCACTTCGTTCTCCAATCGCCTTGCCCATATCTTTCATCCAGATTTTAGGCGCGTCACCTGATAGACTAAAACCATGTATAATAACCGTCACACCTTTATTAGGCGTTTGCTGAACGGTGATTTTTTGAATTTCAGTAATTGGATTACCATTAATGAGAAGTAAATCCACATTCAGACAAAAGTATTACGGATGATTTCAAAATCCCAAAACCGTTTTCCGTTGTATATATAGCGTTTTATTGCCAGAATCAAGTTTGAGATTTAAGCCGCCTTAAAAAAAAGTAAAGCCGTCGCATCAAAACAACTCCCTTTCTCGTTATGATGAAAAAATATATTTTTTCTAAAAAAAGACCAAAAAGACGTTAAAAAAACGTTTCTAATAAAAAAAACAATAAAAAATACCGAATTCTTAATCGAACTAAGAATTAATTGTCAAAAAATTGTAAAAATCATCATCTCTTATTTGTACTTTTGACGCGCTATTTCGGATTTCGGAATTTCAGTGGCTATCCATCCAAAAAATCCAAAATTTGGAATTTGAAAAAAAATTCGGTGAACATACATCGAATTTGAGTACAAATGTGCAATTTTGTATATGAAAAAAATTACAGCGAATTATGTACACGCTCATCCCGTGTTCGTTATTCAAAATTTAGATGCGCAACCGGTTGATAATCAATACTTACCGGTGTATTTGTCGTTGAAGAACCTACTTCAATCTCGGTTTCCTGCCCCGCTTTCTCACTTTCTGAGCGAGGAGATTGGTGATTTACATCGCCTGCCCGATTTTGAACCCGTAGGCGGTATGATGATGTTGACCGATGCGGAGACTGCCGTTTGGCATCACCGTATTCGTGGGGATGAACGACTGCAATCTTTTCCTGCCAAAAAATTGATGGAAGAACGCTTTCCCGAAGTACTCGGTGAATGGGCGTTTGTCCAACAAATGTTTTTGCCCGAGATGCAGATTAATGACATTACGGCTGCCGATAATATCGTCTTTCGCAATCAATCGGTGGATTTTTACCTTCCACAAGCCAATTTAATTATTGAAATTGATGGGCAACTGCACAAATCCAATGACCGACAACGCCTTAAAGATAATATTCGAGATGAATATTTGAAAAAGTTTGGAATAGAAACCGTACATTTGCAGGCGAATGACGTAGAACAGCAAACAGACCGATTTAAACAAGGGATTTCTGCTATTATCGCGCAATTAAAATTGCATGATGCCGCTTTAAATCCTTATAAAAAAACGTATCAACAACTTTTAAATGGTTTTCACGAGGACGATTTGCAAAACAAATTGTTGCCTACCGCGATTATGCGTTTTCAATGGTTGGTGGTCGAATTGTTATTGGCGGGCAAATTGACCGTCACGCAACTGACTTGGGAATTGCTCATTTTGGAACGCGATGTAACGGGGTTTGTTCCGTTGGCGTGTGAAGATTTATGGGCATTTATCAACAAATTGTGTGAAATGCACCAAGTGCCTTGTCAAAAACCTGTCCTTAAATTGTTGAGCTTGGAGGATGATTTGAGTGATGAAGTGGTGGCAGTGGATTTTAGTTTGTTCAAACGGTGGACGGATGAAGCGGATTTATATCCGCAATGTATTTTTGTACGGAACGATTATTTCGATTTGATGCATCGGGAAAATGGCAAATCGGCAGATAAAACGCAAGTTTTAGGGTTCAATTTGATGTCTGAATTCACGCGTTATCTCATTGGCAGCCACGATTCGGAACAGCATTTTGAAAAAGTGGTGCAAGAAATTACGCATTTGAAAGGCAGTGAACAACAAGCGGTCTTAGAAGGTTGGTTGCAAAAAGCAGCGTATGCCAATTTATCTTTGGATCAAAAACAAAAAATTGCAACAATTATTTTGAAATATTATCCTGACGAAACCGTTTATTTGGCTCGTCAATTGGATGCACCTTTTTTACTCAACGATACGATAAAAAGTAAATTTAAACAACTTCAAAATTTAAATCAGAGACTTTATGAGCAGCTTAAAGCAATTCGATAACGTGATGGAGACATTCGAGAAAGAAATAGATAAGTTGAAGAAAATCGGGGAAGTTTACGCCGGGGTTCAGAATGCGAATAAGGAGCAACGCAACGCGCTACAAAAATTGCATGATAATAATGCAGCGTTGCAGGGTGCTTTGAAGGAAGCCCGTGTTTTTCAGGATGAAATCAAGGGAATCACGAGCGTTTTGCCCGAACAAGCCGAAACATTGAAAACCGAGTTGAAAGCCGAAGTATCACAATTGGGCGATTCGCTCAAAACGGCACTTGGAGAGCAGTTTCAAACGCACGTCGGCAAAATGGACGCGTCGGCTACTGAAACGCTTCAGAAATTTCAAGAAAACAATACGGTTTTAGAAGGGATTTTGAAACAATATCAATCTTTCCAAGTCGAAACGCGTCGTTTACTCACGGAGTTGGACGAAAAACATGCTCAAGCCAAAACGGATTTGGTCAGCGCAGTGGACGCTCAACTTGAAGGCATTCGTGCCGAACAAGGTAAATTTAAACAATCTTTTTCTGAAAACTTAGAAACGTTACGCGCCGATAACCGCGATTTTCATCAAGAAACGCAAACTTCGGTCGGGACTAAAAATGAAGCGCATTCTGCCGAAATTGTAAAAATTGTTGATAAACAACGCAATACATTTAAATCAATTATCGAATCTGAATTGACGGACCGCATCGCCGCTTTAGAAACGAATCAATCTAAAAAGTTGACGATGTTAATGATATTGAATGGCGTTATCTTGTTAGTGGCTATCGTCGGAATGGTGATGAGTATGAGAGGAACAGGAACACCGAATTAAGGCTTTATTCCGACAAGAGGCAGCACCTTTTAAAAAGGGCGGCTTTTAGGATAGCTCAATCACGCGTAAGGTGATTCTTGGGCTAATAGTATTTTTGTGTGTAGCTGAATGCTTAAAATGGCATTTTCAATGCCCTGCTGAACTATTGGATGTTTCAGCAGGGCATTTCGTTTAAGAATCATCCAAAAAAGTTAGAGTCCGTATTTCGGGTTCATAAGTCGTTCAAAAAAAGTTAGAGTCCGTGTTTCGGGTTCATAAGTCGTTC
>JBEEMZ010000208.1:0-9039 GCA_041192405.1 Bacteroidota bacterium
TTGGATTTCAGAATGATTAAAGTGGGCAAAGTTAGCAATAATTTTTGGTTCTATACAACACCGTTTGGAAGATTTGAAACCTTCCAAACGGTTGATACATGCACAAACGCCGCAAACATAATCAAATGTTTGCGACGTGCGCTGTAATGTTTTGAAAGAAAAGCCGTGAAAACTACATCCAAATCAATATTTATGCAAAATTAACATATATATATATGTTGTTTAGTTATGGTTTCGTTAAACAACGTTAAAAATAAATAATTAATATTTATCAATTATCATTTTCAAAAACACAAAAATCAAGTTATTCTATATCTGTTGTGGAAGCGTTATTTTTGCACTTGGAACTGTTTAAGTGTATAACAAACCCTATTTATATGAACAAGATTATTAATACCTGCTGTCTTTTGGGACTATCTCTCTGCGTATTTGCGCAAAATTTACAAACAATTAGTGTCAATATTTCCAATGGAAACGATGATATTGAAGTTTCCACAACCAAATACGTCACGAGTGCGGATTTGGAATTAGGCGGTTTTGATAGCGGCAATCTTGGCAAACAATATGTTGCCTTGCGTTTTCAAAACGTTTTATTGCCTGCAAACGCGCAAATTTCCAATGCGTACCTTCAATTTACCACAAAAGTAGGCAATCCGCGTACTGCGACCGTTCATATCAGTTGTCAACAAGGCAACGCGCCTGCTTATGTAACGACTGAAAACCTATTAACGCGACCTTACGTTTCAAATCAAATTGTTTGGAATTCGCCTGCTTGGTTCGTCACGGGCGAGAGTGGCGCGAATCAAAAAACGCCGAATTTAGCGGCGTTATTGAATGCCGCGATTGCGTCAAATTGGGCATCAGGAAACGCACTTTCCTTCATTTTGCAAGGCAACGCCACGACAAATGACGTTTTAAATGCAAAAAGTTTTGAAAATAATGCCACACACGCAGGCGCACCACAACTTATTGTTGAATATTTTATAAGTGGCGGTTCAAATACCATTAACATGGCAGATTTAACCCATATTTTTGTCAATGAAGTGGCTCCAAAAGGAACATCATTGTTGAAAGAAGACTGGATTGAGTTGTATAATGGCAATGATGTGGCGGTTTTCACGGATAGTTTGTACATCACGGGCAAAAAAACGCAACCTTTTAAATGGCGTTTGAAAAATTTAATGATTCCTGCGAAAGGTTTTTTGCGCCTCATCGCGGACAAAGATACGGCACTTGGTTTTGCCCACATTGACATGAAATTGTCGGCGGCGGGCGAAAAATTCTTTTTGTTTAAAAACGTCAATGGTGCGCCCGTCGAACTGACTTCTTTTGAATTCCCCGCCCTTGATGTGGATAATGTCACTTTTGGAACGATAACAGACGGGATTTTGAATCCAAATGCCACTAATTTGGTTACATTTTTAGGTGGAACGCCGAATGCAACCAATGTGGGTGGCAAACAATTTTTCAAAATGTCGAATAATGCACCTCGTGGCATCCTTCAACAACCGATTACAGTGACATTGAGCGCACCTGCGAATGCGACGATTCGATATACTACTGATTTTTCGCAACCGAGTCGCACGAATGGCATGATTTACACACAACCGATTGCCATTACAAATACAACCGTTTTAAAAACATTCGCTTACACGGCGATAGGCGAAACAGTTGTAGAAATTTTCACATATATAAATCCCGTAAAAGGCACGGAATTACATTTTCCAAACCTGGTTTCGCAAGCCGATTACGAAACGGGTTTGAAACATTTGCCAATTGTTTCTATCTCCACTTCGGCGGGCGCGGCGGATTCAAAAGTGGAAAAGATATGTGGTTTTGAATATATTAATAAATTTGGTACGGCTGGAAGTGTGGGCATCTTAGCAGGCGTAGAAGGTTACGGCAATGATTCCTATATTTATTCCGAGCAGAAAAATTTACGGGTCAAGTTCAAAAGTATTTATGGTTTTTCTAAGTTGGCATATCCGATTTTTGAAAAAGATGAGGCGGATGCAAAAGCACCGACCACCGAATTTGATGTTTTGGAATTAAAAATTGGTCAGGATGGTCCGAATGAAGATGGTTATGGCATGTTGATGAGTTCGCAAGGCTTGGTGAGTAAGACGATGCGCGAATTGGGCAACGTGGATTTGCATACGCGCTATGTGCATGCGTTCATAAATGGCAAGTATCACGGCGTTTATACATTAAAAGAAAAATATGATCAACATTTGGGCGCGACTTATTACGGCGGTCAAAAGGAGCAATATGATGTCATTGAAAGTGCTTGGACAGCAGGAACGGTCAATGAAGGCACGATAACGAATTGGAACGCGCTCAAAACGGCAACGACTCAAAATAATTTCCAAACAGTTAAAAATTATCTAAATGTGTCACAATTCATTGATTTTATGATGGTTATGATGTACTTCGATAATGAATGGGAATATCGGGCGGTTGCCGATAGGAATTTAGTGACCACAAAATTTGTGTTTGAAGACCATGATACAGACGGCGCGTTGACCAAAACAATTGATGAAAATGTTTATAATTATCAAGTGAAATGGACGGATCCAACACAATTAGTGTTTAATGGCCCCGCAGGGATGTTTGGGAATTTGCTCCGAAGTAACAACAAAGAGTTTCAAACACTCGTGCGTGACCGCGTGTATGAGGCGATGCAATTGCCCAATGCACCGTTAACTCCTGCGCGCATTCAAACAAAATTGGAAGCGTTAAAAACATCGCTTTATCCTGCTTTTTGGATGGAACTCGCTCGTTTTAACCGCACTTTATATAACAATAATCCATATTTTGATGAAGAATATAATGGAAATGTGACACATTTGCCGACGCGTTATCAATACAATTTAAACAAATGGTTGGAAAAAGGGTTGGCGCATACATTATCGCCTGTGATTTTTAGTCAACCTTCGGGTACAGTGACGGGCGAGGTGACGGCAACAAATCCGAATCATCAAGGCATTGTTTATTATACGGTGGATGGCTCCGATCCGATGGGCAATGATGGGATTGTGAATCCACTTGCAAAAGCATATTCGAGTGCTTTGGAATTGAAAACGGGGGCGAATACAGTTGTAGCGCGAGTTTATTTGAATAGCAATTTTGGTCCGAAAGCCAAAGCGATTTATACGAATAGTGCGCCCTTGCGCCATCCAATTAAATCAGAACTTGCTGATGATAAATCATTTACAATTGCACCAAATCCCGTATATGATTACGTAGATATTGACATGACGGCTGCAAATGCACAGTCTGTAGAATTAACCATTTATAATCATTTGGGCGAACCGCTTTTGAAACAAAGTGTTGAACATGCAACAGATTCCTATCGTTTTGCATTGGACGGCTTGAATACAGGTCAATATATTTTGACGATTCAAGTGGAAGGGCAAGGACGCGTTGGACGAAAATTGATAATCAATCGTTAAAATTCCGTTTCGGAAACGATTCTTTAAAACATTGATTTTCAATAAGTTGCCATTCATCGCTGCTTAAGTTTCGGAAAATTTTCAATTTTCCGAAACTTAAGCGGCGCAACTTTTTTCCAAAGCGCAACCTACGAATGAAACATCCCTTAAAAATCCGTTAAAATCCTCCAATCCGTTCGATCCGTTTTACAATTTCAAAGGCAATGTGCGCAACATTTTCCCCGTCAAATCCAAAATCGCTCCCGCAATCGCAGGCGCAATCGGCGCAAGTGGCGGCTCGCCAACCCCATATGGTTCCTGCGCATTTGCAAGCATAACTATTTGAATATCAGGCACATCCATCAAATTTGCCAAAGGCAATTCATGAAAATTGCTCACCGACATTTGACTATCTTTCACCGTCACTTCCTCGTACAACGCGCCACTGATACCCATCATCACACAACCTTCCATCTGCGCCCGAATGCCTTCAGGATTCAAAATCATCCCCACATCCAACACTTGCAATACGCGCAACACTTTAATTTTTCCTTCCACAATCGCCACTTCAACCACAGAACCCGCAATACTTTTTCTATCATTCGCGACCGAAACGCCCCGTCCGATACCCACAGGTTTCGCCGTCGTCCAGCCACTTTTTTCCTTCAACGTTTCCAAAACTTTCTTGGTGCGTTGCGCAATCTCATCTTTGGGGTCGGTCAAAAGGCTCATTCGGAAGTCAATCGCATCTTTTTTGGTCTCATGCGCCAACTCATTTATAAAACTTTCTGTGGCAAAAGTATTTGGATACATGCCTACGCCGCGCCAAATCCCAACAGGTACAGGCACCTCCGTATTCCAAAGGGTTGCCGATTTATTCGGAATGTTGTACAACAAACCTGCGCCATGCCCCGCCGAAATGAAATCGGCACCCAACAATTTTAAAGGCAAACGATTGCCCATGACGTATTTCAAAATCATATCTGGGCAAGCTTGGTCATGCGTAATGGCTTGAATCTCACCCTTTTCGGAAATTTTGGCACTCAAAACATGATGCGTCAACGGGCGATAAAATGAATTTTGGAATTCTTGTTCCCGCGTGTACATCATTTTGACAGGTCTGCCCATGATTTTAGAAAGCAATGCCGTTTCAACCACATTACCGAACCGACCTTTGCGCCCAAAACCACCGCCAAGATATGGAATTTGAATATCTATCATTTTTTTATCCATACCTAATGCTTTGGCAACCAAGGCTTTAGTAGGTACTGTATTTTGAGTACCAACGACGATGATAGCAAAATCTTTCGTCACATTCGCAACCGTTCCATTGACTTCCATCGGCGCGTGGGTGCCAAAGGGCGTTCGAAATGCCTGTTTATAAACGTTGCCCGCACCGTTTTCAAGCACCGATTTGGCATTGCCCGTTTTTTGAACACTCACAGCATTACCTTTGCCAACCGTTACCATCGCCTCCATCTCCGCTTGTTGCCACAATTTCGGCACATCCCAAATGGCTTCCAATTTTTGAACCGCCAATAATGCCGCATATTGCGTTTTGGCAACGACCGCACACCAACCATCTTGATGCACCACTTTCAAAACATCAGTAGATTGTTCCGCAGTAGTCGTTTTAACCGATTTTAATTTGGCATTAAATTGTGGGCTTTTCAACATCGTCGCATACACCATATTTGGGAAATGAGCATCAATTGTATATTGAGCTGTGCCCATCACCTTGTCTTTCAAATCAATACGCTTTACATCTTTTCCAATGTATTTGAATTCAGATGCAGGTTTTAAAGCAGGTGTTTTTGGAATTGTCCATGTTTTAGTTGCCGTGACGCATTCAAAAAAAGTCATTTTTTTATCGCCACATTGTAAAATACCATTTTGCGTAATGACTTGATTGACAGGCACTTTCCAAATCGTTGCGGCAGCGAGTTTCAACATTTCGCGCAAGGTTGCCGCCATTTCTCGAATCGGTTTGAATAAAGTCGAGGTCGAATTACTGCCACCTGTACCGAGTTCGTCTTCGATGCCCGTTGCCGTATTCGCGTGTTCGACGCGCATTTGTTCGATTGGCACGTTGAGTTCTTCCGCCGCCATCATCGCGTAACCTGTGAAAATCCCTTGTCCCATTTCGATTTTAGGCGATTTCAACAGAATATTATTTTCTGGAAGAACTTGAAACCAAAATTCTGGATTGAAAGACGTGATTTTTGCAGGTAAATCTATGCTTTCCGCCGTTTCCGCAATGAAGCGGCGCGCTGTATTACAGCCAAGATAGCCCGCGACAAAAGTGCCGCCTAAAATAATACCACCGCGTTTTAAAAATTTGCGGCGCGAGAATACTTTTTTATCTTCAGACATGATTTTTTTATTAGATTGATTGAATTCCAAAAAATCGTAGGGGCATTGATAGCGTTGACAGGTCACGACCTGTCACTACGATTTTCGCAATATTAAAATTATTTTTTATTCAATTCAATGGCGCGTTTCACCGCTTTTAAGATGCGCGATTGCGTGCCGCAACGACAAATATTGGTAATATTTTGTTGAATTTCGGCATCCGTGGGATGTGGGTTGGTTTCCAACAATTGCGCTGCCGCCATCATAAAACCAGGTTGACAATATCCGCATTGAGGCACTTGAAGTTCCATCCAAGCCTGTTTGATAGGATGCGATTCGGGCAAACCTTCCAAAGTCGTTACATTTTTTCCTAATGCGTATTCAACTGGTATTGAACAAGAACGAAACATTTCGCCATCAATATGCAGCGTACACGCACCACAAAGTGCCTTGCCGCAACCATATTTGGTGGCTGTTAATTTCAATTCATCCCGCACCGCCCAGAGCAAAGGCATTAGCGGATCTACATCTAAATTGGCATCTTGCCCATTGATTTTAAAAGTAATTTTCATTGCTATTTTTTTAATATCAAAAACTTGTGTAAGGTACAAAAAATTTGATTGTGAAAAATATTTTTGCAAATCAAATTTTTACAATTATCTTTAAAAGTTTTTTTATCACAACCAGTGTTTTATAACAAAACTATCTGAACATGGCTTGGCTCAACAGTATGATGCGTTCTATTTTCCGATGGCGCATGCACGAAATTCGGAAATGGTCGGCGCACCCTATCGAGACGCAACAAGAATTACTGCGTCATTTTTTAAACCAAAATCGGCATACCGAATGGGGACAAAAGTTTGATTTTCAATCAATTACGTCGCCAGAGGCGTTCGCGGAACGTATCCCCGTGCAGAATTATGAGACCTTAAAAGCCGATATCGCCCGCATGATGCTTGGTGTGCAAAACGTGCTTTGGACAGGTCAAGTCCAACATTTCGCCAAATCCAGTGGTACGACGAGCGATAAAAGTAAATTTATCCCCGTCACACGACAGAATTTACGCGGCGGACATCTTAAAGGTGGTTGGGACGGAATGACATTGTTATATGAAAAAAATCCGAATACGACTTTTTTTGATGGAAAAATGTTGTTGATGGGTGGAAGTTTACAGCCGTTTGCGCCGTTTCCCGCGACGCAATTTGGCGATGTTTCGGCGATTATGTTGAGTCAGATGCCGACCGTCGGACAATATATATATGTGCCGCGCCTCGAAATCGCCCTGCAACCCAATACGGAATCTAAAATTGAACAAATGGCGCGTTCCTTAGCGAAAGAAGATATGCGTATCATCGGCGGCGTGCCAACTTGGACGGTTGTTTTGTTGCGGCGCATCCTCGAATTGACAGGAAAATCTAATATTTTGGAAGTCTGGCCCAATTTGCAAGGTTATGGACACGGGGGCGTGAGTTTTGAACCGTATCGAGAACAATTTAAACAATTCATTCCAAAAGATGACTTTATATATTGGGAAAATTATAATGCATCTGAAGGTTTCTTTGCGGGGCAATGCGAGAATGGCGCAAATGATATGTTATTGTATTGCGATAATGGCGTTTATTACGAATTTTTGCCCGAAAGCGAGTGGGAAAAAGAATTTCCAAAATCAGTTGCCTTGCAAGATGTGGAAATTGGGCGCAATTATGCGATTGTGATTACGACCAATGCGGGTTTGTGGCGATATACGCCAGGCGATTCGGTACAATTCACGAGCAAATTCCCTTTTAAAATCAAAGTTTCGGGTCGGACGAACCAATTTGTGAATGCATTTGGCGAAGAAGTGATGGTTTCCAATACAGATATGGCATTAGCCGAAACGTGTCGCACGACGGGCGCGATGGTCGCTGAATATACGGTTGCGCCGATTTATTTCAATGGTAAAAGCAAAGGTGGGCATCAATGGTTAGTGGAGTTTGACAAAGAACCGACGACTGATATTGAAACTTTTAATAATTTATTAGATACGAATTTACAGAAAGTTAACTCAGATTATGAAGCCAAACGGTTTAAAAGTATGGCGATGGATAGATTAGCGTTGCAATCGTTGCCAAAAGGCACTTTTCATCGTTGGCTATCGTCAAAAGGCAAATATGGTGGGCAACATAAAGTACCCCGTTTGGCAAATCATAGGCGATATGTGGAGGAAATTTTGAATTTTACAACAATTTAATTGCATTTTGGCACGGCATTGGACATATCGTTTTTACTAAAATATAATATAAGTTTCATTTCACACCACTTCATCTTGTGCGGCAAGGGCTAACAACAAACATATACTAAAAGTGTTGATGTTACTTCTCTTAGCCTCAAAAGTCTCAAAGAGGCTTTTGAGATGCTATTGAATTGTCAAAAAAGAAGTTATTGGAAGCGAGAACGCCAAACGAATATTAAAGAAATTTGAAATAGATTAGTATCATTTACTTTTTTTATAAAATATTATTTGTGTTTACAGACATTGATTAAAATTAAATTTTCACATAAACCACAAAAAGTATGTTTATTCAACTCTATTTCAGTATCCGCGATTCGTTTGACGCGCTCCAACGCGAACAATACATGAGAAACATATTTTAAAAAAGAATAACTAATGATTCCATTTTTAAAACAAATTTATTACGGTCAAAAAGTGCGTTTTTCGATATGGATGCACCTTTTTTTAATTTTAATGGTCAGTTTTTCCGCCATTGCGTACACTCGGATATGTGCGTATGCGCCAAATGGTTTTTTATTTTTCATGGCGGTTGCGAGTTTAAATAGTTTAAGCATCGCTTTTGGACAACAAATTCGCGGTTTGAACGCAGATTCAGCCCTTTTTTGGACGCATTTGAAGATGCGCAATACCGATACAACGGTTGTTTATTGGCTCGTCAGCCTTTTAGGGACGTTGATTAGTGCGTTTTGCGCGGCGCAATATGCACAATTAGGTTGCGGGAGCAGTCTTTTTCTATTGACAATATTTGCAATATGTGTAGCGATAGGGTTGGTTTTTATTCAAAACAATTCCGAAACGGGCGCGAAAAATATTTATAGAATTTCCACGATTTGGACTATTTGTTTATATATGAGTTTAGGTGGCTTTAAAATTTTATGCCATTTTTTTAAAGTGCCAGAAATTCCATTATTGACTCAACTTTTACATTAAGATTTAGAATTTGCTGGATACGTTTCGGAAAATTTTCAATTTTCCGAAACGTAT
>JBEEMZ010000209.1:0-9027 GCA_041192405.1 Bacteroidota bacterium
GCGTAAATGATTCTGCTCCTGAAGTTGAGGTCGTACCATCGCCAAAATCCCACAAAACCGAAACATAATTCGAACTATCATTCATACAAGACTTATTTGTAAAGGGTACATCTGTCTCAGCACAAACCGTGTCTCGCACCAAAAATTCTACTTTTGGTTTAACCCGAATAAAAACAGGTGTTGTCAGATAATGAGCACTATAGGTAGTCCCACACTTTTTAAATACAATCATTTTGATTTCAAATTGCTTCAAAAAAAGATCATCTGGCGACAAGCAGACTTCTCCTACTTGATAGGTGTGAGCACCAGGAGTTGTTCGGAATAACATCGTATCTCGCCCATCTCCCCAGCAATACAAGGTGCTATCCACCGTATTATCAGAATTATTGCTAAAATAAACCTCCTGCCCTTCACAAAAAGTATTGATAGTCCCCAAACCACCAATCGCAGTAAGTTGACCACAATTGGTACGTGCAAGCGTAGTACATCGAACCGTTTGAGCCATTAAATCGCCTGTTAATAGCATTGCTACTAGCCATAGACACACATGTAAGAGTTTGATTTTCATTTCAATATAAATAAAGGTATTTTAATATGCGTAGAGACAGGTCGTGACCTGTCTTGTTTCAATTTTGGTCAAAAAAAGAGTGAATAAACAAAAGGATTGTAAAAGTATGATTTTTCTTAATAAAAAGATAAATACAAACATCTAAAAATCCATAAATTCCGAAATCCATATTCTGAAACCTTCTCATATATCGGTCTAAAAACCAATAAGTGACACCATTAACAAAAAAAAATAAATTTTTTTCAGCGAAAATTTCGCTAATTGAAAAAATGTATTACCTTTGCATCAGATTCATTACAAAATAATTTTGATTTTGTTTTGAAAATTGTTTTTTGATGAGTTTTCCAATTAATTATCAAACTTTTTTTTGGATTAAACATCGGTAACTTCAAAAATTGCCGATGTTTGATACCAAATAGAACCAAATTTTTTAAATTTATTCAACATTTATGGAAATGAGAGCTCAAACGTATTCATCTCCGCCGCAAATGCACCTCAATGGTGCATTTAGCGAAAATTTCGCTACCATTTTAACGCCCGAAGCGTTAGAATTTTTAACAGCATTACATCTAAAATTCAATCCACGTCGAAAAGTGTTGTTGAATGCCCGCATCGAACGCCAAAAACGCATTGATGCAGGTGAATTACCTGATTTCCTACCTGAAACGGCACCGATTCGCGCCACAAATTGGAAAATCGCACCTGTTCGGGCGGATTTGCAAGACCGTCGCGTGGAAATTACGGGCCCTGTGGAGCGAAAAATGGTCATTAATGCCCTCAATTCGGGTGCAAAAGTCTTCATGGCGGATTTTGAAGATAGTAATACGCCGTCTTGGGACAATAATATAGGTGGACAAATCAATCTCCGCGATGCAGTCAATGGAACGATTACTTACGTAAATCCACAAAATAGTAAAACTTATTGTTTGAATAAAACCGTCGCTACGCTCATGGTGCGCCCACGCGGTTGGCATTTGGAGGAAAAGCAAATTCAAGTGTTGGGCGAAAATATGAGTGGTAGTTTAGTAGATTTTGGGTTGTTTATTTTTCATAATATCAAATCGCTGATTTCCAAAGGTTCTGCTCCTTATTTTTACTTGCCGAAATTGGAAAGTCATTTAGAAGCACGCCTTTGGAATGATGTTTTTGTATTCAGTCAGAGCTATCTATCTGTAAATCAAGGACTTATCAAAGCGACCGTTTTAATTGAAACCATTTTAGCCGCGTTTGAAACCGATGAAATTTTATACGAATTGCGTGAACATTCGGCGGGTTTGAATTGTGGAAGATGGGATTATATCTTTTCTTACATCAAAAAGTTTCGGAATTTAACAGGTTTTGTATTGCCCGACCGCGCAAAAGTGACGATGACAACACCTTTTTTGAGTGCATATTGTCAATTGGTGGTTAAAAATTGTCATCGTAGAGGCGCACATGCAATGGGCGGTATGGCGGCGCAGATTCCAATTAAAAACAATTTGGTTGAAAATGATGCGGCAATGGCGCGAGTTCACGCAGATAAATGGCGTGAAGTGATGATTGGTTATGACGGAACGTGGGTTGCGCATCCTGGATTAGTGCCGATTGCGATGAATGTTTTCAATGAAAATATGCCTTTGGCGAATCAAGTTGATAAACAATTGCTTGATTATCAATGTGTTGCGAATGATTTGTTAGCCGTTCCGAAAGGCACGATTACGGAAGCGGGTTTGCGCCAAAATATCAATGTTGGGATTTTGTATTTGGAAAGTTGGTTGCGTGGGAATGGCGCGGCGGCGATTCATCACCTCATGGAAGATGCGGCAACGGCGGAAATTTCGCGGACGCAGGTGTGGCAATGGTTGCAAAATGCTTCCAAATTGGAAGATGGCAGAACGATTGATTTGAAATTATATCAAGAGTTGAAATCAGATGAGTTGAAAAACATGGAACAATATGTTGGAAAATCGGCATATCAAAACGGGCGATTTGCTGCAGCGATTGCTTTATTTGACGAATTGGTATGCAGCGCAGATTATATTGATTTTTTAACATTACCTGCTTACGAATTATTGAATTAGGAATGAAGGAACAAAATGGATTGCTTGATTCCTTAAACTTCTTTCATTCCTAATTCAAAAAAAATAAAAACTCGGTTCGCCGAATATAACCAAATTATATTTTTTATTCTAACCAATTTATTATCAAATAGTATGTCTCAAAATCTGCAAAAAGCGCAATTATTAGCGCAAGACTGGGCAACAAACCCACGTTGGAAAGGTGTGACCCGCCCATATTCCGCACAAGATGTTTTAAAATTGCGCGGTTCGGTTGACATCGAACACACAATTGCGCGTATCGGCGCAGAAAAGCTATGGCGCAAAATCAATACTCAACAATTTGTTGGAGCATTAGGTTGTTTGACGGGCAATCAAGCTGTGCAAGCGGTGACCGCAGGTTTGGATGCCATTTATTTGAGTGGCTGGCAAGTCGCTGCCGATGCCAATTTGTCGGGTCAAATGTATCCTGACCAATCGTTGTATCCTGCAAATTCGGTTCCGTCAGTCGTGAAACGCATTAATAATGCCCTTTTGCGCCGTGACCAAATCCAAAGTGTGGCGGGTGAAGGCAAAATGGATTGGCTGGCACCGATTATGGCAGATGCCGAAGCTGGTTTTGGCGGCAATTTGAACGCTTATGAATTGATGAAAGAGATGATTGAAGCAGGTGCGGCGGGCGTTCACTTTGAAGATCAATTGTCATCTGCGAAAAAATGTGGGCATTTGGGCGGAAAAGTGTTGGTTCCAACGCAAGAAGCCATTAATAAATTGGTTGCGGCACGTTTGGCAGCAGATGTTGCGGGGGTTTCGACGGTGTTAGTGGCGCGTACCGATGCAGAAGCCGCCAATCTTTTGACCTCCGATATTGACCCGCGTGACCATGAGTTTGTAACGGGCGAACGGACGAATGAAGGATTTTATCATGTAAAAAATGGTTTGGCTCAATGTATTTCACGCGGTTTGTCTTACGCGCCGTATGCAGATTTAATTTGGATGGAAACATCTAATCCAGATTTAGGTTTGGCAAAAGAGTTTGCAGACGCAATAAAAGCCGTTTATCCTGACCAATTACTGGCTTACAATTGTTCGCCGTCGTTCAATTGGTCGAAATATATGAATATTGGTGATATGGAAAATTTTCGTGAAAATATTGCGGCGTTGGGTTATAAATTCCAATTTATTACATTAGCGGGTTTCCATGCGTTGAATACTTCAATGTTTGAATTGTCTTTGGCGTACAAACAACGCGGCATGGCAGGTTTTTCGGAATTGCAACAACGCGAATTTGCATTGCAAACCAAAGGTTTTGCGGCGATTAAACATCAAAGTTTTGTTGGAACGGGCTATTTTGATTTTGTACAAGAGGTGGTTCAGCAAGGCACTTCTTCGACAAGTGCGATGAAAGATAGTACAGAAACAGCTCAATTTTAAACAAATGGTAGCAAGTTGATTTGGTTGTGTTACATTATAGTCGGAAGTGGTTGCTGTATTGCAACCACTTTTTTTTATAATTTTAAGGCATTAAGTAGGAAATAAGGAAGTGATGTAAAAGAAGCGATCCTTTTTTTTATCTAAATAATTGATAATCAGCTATATATACCGTTTGGAAGGTTTGAAACCTTCCAAACGGTGTTACGATTAAAAACGGTGTTAAATCGTAGAAGCGATTAAAAACGGTAAAATAAACCTGCTTGCAGCAAACCGTAATGAAGCGCACGATTCCCATGATGATTATCATAAATATATTTTGCGGACATTTGTAACTGCCAAGTCTCATAAATAGGCACCGAACAACCCACTCCCGCAAACCACCAATGATCATAAGTACGCCCTTCATTCATGATTTTAACACTTTTTTCGTCATCTGTCCGTTGATTCGTGTATTCAAACTCGGTTTTGTTGGGCAAAATCGCTCTTAATTGATAACCACTTGTCAAAAAAGGTTGCCATTTTGGAAATATCGACAACTGATATTTCAACCCAAATCCTAAATGCCAAGCATTGACCGCTCCCTCAATGTAATCCAATTTAAAATCCGTTCCCACATTTGTAGGCACGGTGGGCAATCGAAACGGTTCACCATCGGCAGGTAGTTCAAATATTTTATAAGATAATTGTGCATAATCCATTGATAATCCGAAAGTTAGGTTTTTAATAAATGTAAAATCACTATATAATCCTTGCCAATGTGTCAAATTAACATTGGCGGGCATAGCTGTCCATTTAGAAATGCCTTGTTGAATGCCAATACCAATTGGCTTTATGCGAATCGGTAATTTTTTAAGCAAGCGAATTGCAGGTTTATCCAAATTTTCAATTGTTTCATCTATTAATTCAGTAGATAATGCTGTTATGGACAATAATTTTAAACGATTATTTTCCAATAAAGGCGTTTCTAAAAATCGTTTTTGAGCCTGTGCTCCCATTAAAGTGTTTAAAGAGTCACTTTTAACATTTATTATTTTGCTATTTGTACTAAAACCAACATGATTATTTTGACGAATTGCGTTTTGAAAATTTATTTCCCAATCCTGCAATGAATACGTTTTTTTTTCAAAGCTAAGAGAATTGGATGCAACACCCTGATTATCCTTTGAAAACGGTTTCATTCGATTTATAATTTCATTATTTTGATTTTCATCAAAATGATTCATCGAATTATTTGTTTTTGACAGCATAATCAAAGGCTCACCCAATTTCAAAGCCTTTAAAAAACCACTATATATATACGTGTAAATCGTATCATGTTGAAAAATCGTATCGCGTATCACCTGTGTCAACGATGGCACGAGCGCGACTTGTGCAGGCGTGAAAGCGCAATACGCTTGCCACACATTGCCACTCGCAAGAAAGAAAACCAGCCAAAACCATTTCCAAAATCGTTTTTTTGCTTGCTTTTGGTCTAAAATAGCGGCAACTTTTAACCAATTTTCGCGTTTTCGAGGAAATTCACCCTTTTCGGCTAAATGTTCCCGAAAAAAATCATCATCTGCTGATTCATTATAAAAATCTCGCTCGTTCATGTTATAACGCTATTAAAAAGTTTTAAGGAAATTATTTTTAGGAAATGATAAATCTATAAAATATTGATTATCAATATTTTGGAATCATTGCGCAGCATGGATTTGGGTTAGAAAATTTTTTCATTCAGCAAATGTTTTAAATGAAATCGCGCCCTTGATAAATTGGACTTGGAACTCCCAACCGAAATATTTAGTAATTCCGCAATTTCAGGGTGCGTATAGCCATCAATCACATATAAATTAAAAACAGTTCGATATTGGGTAGGCAATTTTTTAACATATTCTAAAATTTTTTCTCGTGTCAATTGTTCCACAATATCCGATTCCATTCCAACTTTCCATGCCATCTCCAAATCATTCTGTTGAATCATCTTCTTTTTTTTTAATAAATCTAATGCCGTATTGATGATAATTCGGCGCAACCAACTTTTAAATGACAATTCTGGATTATATAATCGGTCAATATGAGTAAATACTTTCACAAAACTATCATTCACCACTTCTTCCGCGATTTCGACCGTCGGCGTATAGCGAATCGCTACCGACATCGCATAATTATAAAACAAATTAAACATCTGTTCTTGCCCTTGCCGTTCCTGCCTTTGGCAACTTTGAACAATTTCAGCAAAAGTTTGGTCTTTCATGTAGTCCATAATTGCAAGATTCCGTCAAACGGATTGTTTTAAATAAAAGAGATAGATGCTCACAGTCAACATTACATTTGCAACCTAATAATAGGTTTAAACCATACTACTAAAACGGAAAAAAGGGTTGCGTCTCTTTTTTTAGAATTTGGACGCAACCCTTTTTTCAAAAAAGGAGTATAGGCATTTGTAAAGAAATTTAATGCTGAAATAAAATTAAATCATTAATTTTCATTGATTTATATAATTTATTAATTCATTATTCATTGAAAATGGAAAGAAGAACTTTTTTATCAACGCTTGGAATCGGAGCCGCTTTTGCGCTCACAGCGACTTGTATCGGCGGTTGCACGAAAGATTCAGTAGCAGCGGTTACAACGACGGATTTCACGTTGAATTTAGATGATGCTGCCAATGCCACACTTAAAACAAATGGTGGTTATGTGATTAGTAATAATTGTGTAGTTGCACGAGACACTTCGGGGAATTACGTTGCAGCGACTGTAATTTGCAGTCACGAGCAAAAAAAACAAGTTATTTATGATAAAACACAGAATAATTATCGGTGTACGGCACATGATGCGCAATTTAGTTTGCTTGGAAAAGGGTTGAATAGCAATGGAAGCGGCGGATTGACGATTTATAAAACGACTTTGACAGGTAATTTATTACGTGTTTACGCTTAAAAATTGAATTCGGAAGGAAGGCATTTTAACAGGAGTCATCCCGAATGTTGAAATACTTTCCCCCGAATTCAAAAAATCAGCTTATTTTAAAACCACTTTTTTCAAAACCGACTTCTCTCCCATTTTAACTTGAACCAAATATTGACCTTTCGGCAACGCGCTCAAATCTAAAGTTTTTTCATTCATAAATGTTTGATACTGAACTAATTGTCCTTGTGTATTCATTACTGCCACTACTGCTTGACCTGCATAATTATCAGCTTTCACCGTCAACAATTGTGTTGTAGGATTTGGGTAAGCGGTTAAAATCGGTGTCATTTCAGCTTCTTGCACAGGCGAAATCGCTTGAAACAATACTCGTTTTGTACCTGCAATCGCATTATCACCCGCCGTCGTGCCGCCGCCATTCGCTGCCATGACTACAAAATAAAAGGTAACATTTGGATTCGCCAACGTAGCAGGCGATTTCCAAGTAAACGTCCAAGCCGCCGCACCCGATGTAAAACTTTTGCGTGCATTATTGCGAATGTACGTACGCGAACCTGCCACCACGCCTGACCCTGTACCTGCTGTCAATGTACCACAAGCGGCATTATTACCATCTAAACAAGTCAACTCAAAACCTGTTGCAATAGCTGAAGCAATCGTACCCGTAAGCGTAAGCGTGTACGTCGTGTTGGGGCGAATCGTATCCGTAAGACCTGTTAAAACCGAGGTTCCTGTGTACGCACCGCCCGAATGACAACCCGCAGTAGTACTACAAGTCGTTTCCAAAGGCGCGCCTGTCACACCTGTTGGCGGATTGGTCGGGTCAAGGGCAGTGTTCAATTGCCAAAAAGCAAGTAATGCAATAGAAACTTTCCAAATATTATTTTTCATGCTGTTAAAAAAAATGATAAAAATTTGTTAGAAACTGTTTTTTAAACCCATTCATTTACAGAAGCGATATTCTAATACAAAATTACAACTTACTTTCCAAAAATAAAAAGGTCGTATATTTTCAAATACGATAAAATAAACCATACCGTTGCGTGTTATATACTATAATCTGTTGCAATTCGTTTTAAACGATTCAAAAAATTTAATCAAAAATGGCTTTTATAACAAACTTAATAACAAAACATTTCCGCGATAGGTCTCAATTTTTACTATTCAGTTACTTGTTGATGACGAGTATTTTTGGCGGATTGCTCATTTGGTACCGCTTACACCTTACAAATTTCCAATGGGATAAAATCCATTCGCTCCATGATATGCTAACTTATCGGACGGCGAGCCATACTTTTTTCTTCTTTCTTTGGAACTTATTTTTAGCATGGATGCCGTATTGGTGCGCGTTGGCATTGAACCGAATCAGCCGCGAAAAAACGATTTTATCAGATATCGGTGCGGGCATTTTATTCTGCTGTTGGTTGCTCTTTTTTCCAAATGCACCTTATATTATTACAGATTTATTGCATTTGAAATATCGCGCTCCTATCCCACTTTGGTATGACGTAATGTTGATGATGACCTTTGCATGGACAGGTTTAATGTTAGGTTATGCGTCGTTGTTTGAAATACAATATTTTTTAGAAAAGCGTTTTTCCAAAATAATTACTTGGTCAACCCTTGTTTTTGCCATTATGTTAGGCGGATTTGGTGTTTTCATGGGTCGTTTCCAACGATTAAATTCTTGGGATGTGGCAACCAAACCGTTTGCATTGATTCGTTCTCAAATCGAAATCTTAATGAATCCATTACAATATTCGCAAACACTTGGCGTAGCCGTGTTGTTATCCGCGTTTATGTTATTGGGATACTTGACGATGAATGCTTTACGATTGAAAAATTAAGATTATGTTATCAAAAAATCTTAAATGAAAGCGCGAAAATCGTAGGGGCAAGTCGTGACTTGCCCTTTTTTAATGGATTACAAATCTGCCCTTTTTTAATGGATTACAAACCCTTCATTATGAATGATTTATAAATGATTTATAAATGATTTATAAATGATTTATAAATGATTTATAGATGATTTATAGATGATTTATAGATGATTTATAGATGATTTATAGATGATTTATA
>JBEEMZ010000210.1:0-9358 GCA_041192405.1 Bacteroidota bacterium
ATGGTATCTTCGGTTCTCAAATCTTGCGTATGCTTATGTGTAACGGACGTAATATCATTGAAATCCATATCAAAAAGTGCCGATGTTAACAAATGATTCGGCAATAAATTACTCAAATCAATATCTATCTTATGCACTTTTACACCTTCTTCCAACGTGCGCGTCACCTTCAAAAAAATCGAATTTTCGGGTGCGCCTAATAACGGAATTTCGCTATGTGTCGAGGCGATGAATTGCACTTTTGGAAAGATTTCCGACAACAAAGTAGGCAAACGGCGTTGCCATTTTGGATGCCAATGCAAATCTAATTCGTCAATCAAGACAATTCCAGCCAAATCACTCGGTTTCG
The DNA here is from genome assembly GCA_041192405.1 of Bacteroidota bacterium. Classification (GTDB taxonomy): domain Bacteria; phylum Bacteroidota; class Bacteroidia; order Chitinophagales; family Saprospiraceae; genus JAAFJT01. The sequence goes on from JBEEMZ010000210.1 coordinate 350, forward strand.
TAATCTCAGGTTGCGTTTTGAATAATCGAATCATCATATTTTCTAAATGTTGAATATACTTTTCTTGCCGAGCAGCTACAGACGACAGTAGTTCCGTTTCTCCCCCAAAAACACTATCATCTAATCCTTTGATTTGGAATTCACAGACAATTCATGTAATTGCGCAACAATAAACTTTAATTCATTACGCGCTTTTTGAAGTTTCTGCTCAACAAGAGCGCGAAACTCATTCAGATCATCATCATTATAGCGGTTAACGGCATGCTGTGTCATAATACGCAATTTTTATTTTGTTTGCAAATATAACTATTTTGTTGTTGAAACGAATGGTTTGGAAACAATTTTAAGGAATAAAGGAGGCAAAAGTTGTGTTTTTGCCTCCTTCGTTCTTCCTTCAAATTATGATTTCTTCTCTTTTTTAAAATTTTGATGTGGCGGCGGCGGTGCTGCTGCTGAAGGCGCAAATGGCGGGCCCATCGGTCGTTTTTTCTTCTTTTTGCGCCGTTTTTTATCATCGCGCAACTCCACTGCACCAATGACATCTTCATATTCAGGTTCGCCGTCGTCCTCTTGCACGGGCATTGCATGTGCAACTGTTTCTTGCAAATCTTTGAAATCAGGTGGGAATTCGCCCCGCTTATTCAATTCCATCACTGCTTTCACCTCCTCAATCCGCAAGGTATAAAATTTGCCTTTTTCGGGTCCAGAATCCATTACATACGTCATTCTACGCCGAAAAACATCGGTTTTGATTAAAAAACCATTGCCATTTTGCGTTTTTAGGCGTTCTGCATTTTCTGGGAAATCCTCCAACGCATCCATATATCCATCTAATTCGTAATTCAAACAGCATTTCAAGCGTCCACACGCACCACTTAATTTGGCTTGATTGATTGCCAATTGTTGATATCGCGCTGCTGCTGTTGAAACGGATTTGAAATCGGAAAGCCATGTTGAACAACACAATTCGCGTCCACATGACCCAATACCGCCTACTCTTGCGGACTCTTGCCGCGCCCCAATCTGCCGCATCTCAATTTTAACTTTAAATTCTTTCGCATAATGCCGAATCAATTCCCGAAAATCAACCCGCCCATCTGCTGTGTAATAAAAAGTCGCTTTCCGCCCGTCACCTTGATACTCGACATCGCCAATTTTCATATCCAAATCCAAGGTTCGAGCAATTGCACGCGCTTTTGTCATCGTTTCGCGTTCGTAAGCGCGCATTTCTTCCAACTTTTCAATGTCGCGCTCATTTGCGCGGCGAATCACATTCAAAAATAATTGACTATCTCGGATTTCTTTTTTGCGCATCTGAAGGCGCACCAAATCGCCCGACAACGTAATCCGACCCACATCAAAACCGCCACCACCTGGCACTTCTAATAATACCCAATCGCCCGTCGCCACTTGGTTGAAACTCGGATTGTGATAAAAATCCTTGCGCGAACCGCTTTTAAAACTGACTTCCACTAAGTCAAAATCATTTGCAATCACGTCCCGTATATCCAAATCAGACAGCCAATCAAAAGTATTCATCCTATTGCAGCCGCCGCTACAACTTCCGTTACATCCGCCCGGTTTACCTTCTTTTCCTATCGAACAACTTGTACAGCCCATATTTTACGCATTCAATTTTGTTGTAATAATTTAAAAAATTTATATATAATAATTTTTTGAATTAGGATTTATGAGATTTGAAGGATTAAATAGGATTGATTTTTTAGGATTAAGTAACAGTAAACTAAACAATCAAAATCGCGCACAAAGTCGTCGAGGGTTTCAACCTTAGCGACTTTTGATAAATGGATTATCAATGAATTATATTTTGATAGCCTATTTGATTGCAACGATTTAGTTGGATTTTAAAAATCCAACTCATCCTAAAAAATCAATCCTATTGAATCTTTCAAATCCTAAAAATCCTAATTCAAACCCTTCGCCCGCAAAATCCGATGTGTCCGAATAGACGCGTCCAAAAACAGTACTTTGGGATTCGCATTGCGTTCTACGTGATAAATGCAATCGTCAAACAAACGCGAAATCCCTTGAATCTTGTCTATATCCAACACGGTTTTCATTTTTTGAGCCGTTTCGAGTTCATCTTTGCGCAGACGCGGGGGCAAATCTTCATTTAAACCATCTGTCATTTTCAAAATCAGCACTTCACGTAAGAAATGAAGCCCATATTTTAAAAACAATTTTTGTTTTTCGCGTCCTGTTTTAGAAAAACTTTCCGTCCAACGCACCAACTCCACCCCGTTTCCAACAAAACATTTACGCATCCAATTTAAGAAAGATTGCGCATTATCGTTTGCCGTTTCTTTGGAAAGCCGCACTGCTTCATGCCAGCTTCCATCTGAAAGTCGCGCAATTGCATGTGCTTCATCCGAATCTAAACCTTTGATTATCAACGCATTAGCAATTTCAACATCTTGCAATTGCGGTACTTTGATGAGTTGACAACGGCTTAAAATCGTGTTTAAAATCAAATCTGGATTTTCCGCTACTAAGATAAAAATCGTATCATCAGGCGGTTCTTCAATGATTTTTAACAATCGGTTGCCTTCCTTGCCCAAATATTCGGGCAACCAGATGACCAAAATCTTTTTTTTCGCCTCAAACGGTTTCAAACTCAATTTTTTAACAATTTCCGCACATTCATCTCTCGTTATATTGCCTTGCGAATTGCCCGCGTCCAACTTATCTAACCAATCTTGGGCGGAAAAATACGCATTTTCTGCTAATATCGCCCGCCATTGTTTCAAAAAACGAGTTGAAATTTCTTTCGCACCAACGGTCGGGTACGAAAAATGAAGGTCGGGATGAATCCATTTTCCAGTCTTGATACACGCATAACAACGTCCACACGGCTCTTTTTCGCCCGTTTCGGGGTCATCAACAGGTTTTTCACAATTCAAAAGTTGCGCCATCGCTAAGGAAAGTGCCAAACCGCCACTTCCAGGCGCGCATAACAACAGCAAAGCGTGAGGCATCCGACCGCCTGCCGCCATGTCGCGTAACAAATGTTTCGCATTTTCTTGACCGATGATTTCTTTGAATCGCATGGCGCAAAATTACACTTTTTTTTGAATTGGAAACGCTGATTTATCCAAACGGAATGATGAATGATAAATGATGAATAATGAATGTTATAAGTGATTGATAATCAATCTAATAGCACACTCATCAACCACGTTTATTTTTGTTCCATTCCGTAAGTCCTTTTTAAATATTTTGAACCATGCCCCTTTTTTTCAAATATTTAAAATGCGCTCCAATCGCTTTCAAAAAAGTCGTTTGCTGATACAGCTGATTCAATTCTTGTGCGGTTAATTGAATGATTTTTAAAAATTCCATATCATGAATATGGCAAATATGATGAAACAAATGATGTGCCGCATGTGCCTTGAAGCCACCTAATAAAAAATTTACAAAACGATTTGTTGGATGATAATCCATTTCCGTTGTCAACGGATGCTCCTGTACCTATAAGCGGGCGTTTCGTTGCCTCCACTCAAAAAAAAATTTTCACTAAAACATAATTTTAGCTGCAAAGTGTCGTTCTGATAACTGTTTGGATACCAAACCGCTATGTGTATCGAAAAAAAGAAGCAAAATTCTTTTTTTGAGGTATTGTACGGATCAAATACCTTCTTGCATGGCGCGTTTTTTGAACAGAAATGATGAATGATAATGAGTTGGTTAGTTAGTCAGTTCGTTAGTTGGTTCGTTAAAAAGCTGATAATCAATGAGTTAACTAACCAACCAACGAATTAACGAACTAACCAACTCACTATCATCCATCATTTGAATATAACAATAAGTATTAATTGGGGTATCAATTGCCTCATTATTTCCATTTGAAGGAAAACAGAGTGTCAACAATGAAAAAACAATTAAGAACACTTCTCGGAACCCTTGCGGTGGGGTCATTGCTCGCCTCGTGCGGTAAGAAAGAGAACGGACAACTCGTCGGCTCGCGGAATCGACCTGCTTGGAAGGGCATCAATCCCTACGGCATGGTGTATATCCCATCTGGGTCGTTCCACATGGGACCCAGTGACCAGGATGTGAGCAACACTTTTGTGAACCGCCCCAAATCGGTCTCGATTCAAGGTTTCTTTATGGACGATACCGAAATTACCAATAACGAATATCGCCAATTCGTCGAATGGGTGCAAGATTCGTTGGCGCACACGATTCTTGACCACAATACTGAAGATGACGTGACGGGCGATAAAGTATTGGATTGGGACCAAGAAATTGATTGGAATGACGAATCTTTGAAAGATTTGTATTACCAAGGCAAAGATAGGCTCACGGGCAAAAAAGAATTGAATGTGGACAAATTTGTTGTCAAGTACGAAGAGTACAAATGGCAAGATGCGGCACATGATTCTCGAATCCCGACACAACGCCAAAGTCGTCAAAAACATATCGCCAAAGATGAAGTGCGCATTTATCCAGATACGTTGGTTTGGATTCGGGATTTCGCTTATGCGTACAATGAGCCGATGACGCGGAACTATTTTTGGCATCCTGCGTTTGATGATTATCCCGTTGTGGGCGTAGATTGGAAGATGGCAAAGGCTTTCTGCTGGTGGCGCACTAAATTGTGGAATACCTATCGCGGTAGTGGCAAAGATGGAGTCAATACCGAAGATTTCCGTTTGCCGACGGAGGCTGAATGGGAATACGCGTCTCGTGGTGGACATGATTTAGCACCGTATCCTTGGGGTGGTTACTACACGCGCAACTCAAAAGGTTGTTTGTTAGCGAACTTTAAACCAGGTCGGGGCAATTATCCAGAAGACGGCGGGCAATATACCGTGAAAGCAGATGCTTATTTCCCGAATGATTTTGGTTTATATAATATGTCTGGAAATGTAGCGGAGTGGACGATTACGGCGTATGTGGATAACACAGGCGGTTTGCATGACCTCGACCCCGATTACAGATATGATGCGAAGCCAAATGACCCCATTGCGAAGAAACGAAAAGTGATTCGGGGCGGTTCTTGGAAAGATATTGCGTATTATTTGCAGACAGGAACTCGCGCTTACGAGTATCAAGATACAACAAAATCATATATTGGTTTTAGATGTGTATTGACGTTCTTAGGTCGTTCAATCAATGATTTTAACTAAATTTTAAGAAAAATTGCGTCCATTTTCACTTTTCATTAAGGAAATGGACGCAATTTCTGTACTTATAACCCGTTAATGTAACAGAACTGTGTTTGAAACCTATATCTAAAACACTTCTAACCTATTGCAAAAACTTGAATAATAAAAAAAAATCTTATTTTAATTGATATTATTTACCATGTTTGTAAATATTTTTTTAGATATTTGCAGTGCCAAAGTGCATATCTGTCTTTTTTAAGGTAGATGCGTTCAAGGAGCGAATGAATAAAGATTATTGAATCTCATGAAATCGTCCAAATTATAAGACCAATTCAGAAAAGAATTAAAAAAAATAAATTAAACCAAACAAATTGATTTCCAATAACTTACATAAGTTTTCAAATTAATTTTGAAAGTTTTGGTGTATTTATTTATGATTTTCAGAGGTAGGACGTTCCATTGGTACTTTTTTTGAAAGTCCACAACCGATTCAAAAACAACGCCCGATGAACTTGGAACGAGAAGACTCGACCACCTCTAATTACGTTGTCGCTGGTAAACAATATTCAAAAAGCATCAAAAAAATATGGCTGTTTCAGTAGATGGAACAGTGCTTTTACTCGGCTGTATGTCAGTTGAGTGTTTACTTTTTTGTAGCTAAAATGAAATAGTATTAAAAGATTATATTAGTGTTTAATGATGAATGATGAATTTTGGAGTCAAAATTTAGAAACAACGTTCCTTTTATTAAAATCATTCATCATTATATTGGAAATCATATTATTGTTTAATAAAATCATTCACTAACTTTTAAAGTATTAGAAAGATGAATTTCTTCAAATCGAAATTTTTTAAGTATCTTAAAAACTTGATTATCGGCGTTGGTGCTGCCATTGTATTGTTGGGTGCATTATTCAAAATCGAGAGCTGGCCACATGCAAGTGAGATGTTAATCTTGGGTTTGTCTGTTGAGGCGGGCTTATTCTTGATGTTGGGTATTTTAGGACCGGATCCAGATTACTACTGGGATAAATTGTATCCAGGTTTGAGCGATTACAATGCGAAAGTATCTGCAATCACACCTGAATTCATTGGCGGCGGTGGTGCACAACCACAACAACCACAATTGCCTGGTTTAGATGGTAAAATCGTTGAGCAAAATTTGGTAGGTATGTTGACAGAGTTGAAAAAACAATCTGCAACATTGGGTTCATTGGATGCGTTGCGTCAAGCAGATTTTTCTGGCGTACAAGATAAAGTCAAAACCATGAATAGCGTCTATAATAAATTGACGATGGCGATGGAAAGCATGACGGAATCTATCGAAGATACCAAAATGTACAAACAACAAATGGAGATGTACAAAGAGCAAATCAAGAAATTGAATGACAATTTGACTTCTTTGAATGGTGTTTACGGTGGTATGTTGACTGCGATGCGCGGCGGAAAATGATGAATGATAAATGAGGAATGATGAATTTATGTAACTCATTGATTCTTAATAATTTACAAAAATTCATCATTCATCATTCATTATTTATCATTCATCATTATTTTTTAAACTGTTTAAAATATCAAAAAATGTCAATACCAAAGGAACCCCGACAGTTAATGATCAACTTAATGTATTTGGTCTTGACTGCCATGTTGGCTCTGAACGTATCTGCTGAGATTATTAACGCTTTCTTTCGCATTGATAAAAGTATCGTTGGCACCAACCTTTTGTTAGATAGTTCTAATCAAAAGTCGCAAAAGTCAATGGATGCTGAGGTCAAAAATCGTCCTGAAGACAAACCTTTGGCAGAAGCGGCAGTAAGAGCGTCGGTCATTGTCAAGGAGTTCATCGAGTATATCGCTACTGTAAGAGGGCAATTAGATGTGGCAGCAGGTGGCCTCGTGCCAGAGACCGACCCCGATAAAACCAAAGCAGGTAAACCGGTCCGTTTCAAGGACAAGGATGTGCCACAACGGTTTTTCGTAGAGGGCGGAAAAGACGAAAAAGGCAATAAATTCGATGCAAATGGTCCGAAAATTAAGGCAAAAGTACTTGAAACACGCGAAAAATTATTAAGTTTGATTTCAGGCATTGGTGGATTAGTCAAAGGTAAAGGCGGTAACGCTGACGCAGAATTGAAATTGATGAAAGATCAATTGCCGTTGAATATTGACGAGAACGATTGGAAAACGTATGGCAAAAAAAGTTGGGAACAATTTACCTTTGGTTATATGCCTGTGGCAGCTTGTTACCCGATTTTGAGTAAATTCCAAAACGACGCACGGACGGCAGAAGCGTCTATCATTAACTATTTGGCGAGCAAAGTGGGTGCGAATGTCATTCAATTTGATAAATTCGAACCTGTGAGTGCGGCTGAAAAAGGTTATGTGATTTCGGGTGAAAAATTTACTTCTGAAATCTTTTTGAGTGCGGCTTCTAATCAGTTGAAAAGCGGTATGTCCTACCGTGTGGATGGTTCTTCGTTGCCAATTAAAGATGGCAAAGGGATCTATGAAGCGACTGCAAGTGGCGTAGGGGAAAAGACTTATAAAGTAGATATTTCTTTAACGAATCCCTTTACGGGCAAGACGGATAACTTTTCTAAGCAATTCAAATATGAGGTTGGTCAACGTTCGGTTGCTTGTTCTGCGGACAAAATGAATGTAATTTATATTGGGGTGGATAATCCGATTTCAGTTGCTGCGGCGGGTGTTTCGAGTAATCAATTGCAAGTAAATGGTTCAGGTTGTACGTTGAAACCAAATGGCAATGGCAAATATATTGCAACAGCTACCACACAAGGTACGGCGAAAATCTCTGTTTCTGGCGGCGGTTTGAACCAAACGTTTGATTTCCGCGTGAAATTGATTCCGAATCCAATACCGACATTGAGTGGTAAAAAAACAGGTGGTATGGGTACAGGTGAAATGGGTGCGCAAGCGGGTGTGATTCCAATTTTGGAAAACTTTGATTTCGATGCAAAATGTTCGATTCAAAGTTTTACAATGGTGCGCGTTCCACGTCGGGAAGACCCTGTGCCAGCAGTCGTGAATGGCGGTGTGTTTGACGAAAAAGCACAACGTTTAGTTCAAGCGGCAAAACCGGGCGATTTGTATAACTTTTATAGTATCAAGGCGAGATGTCCTGGTGACGCAGTGGCGCGGGATATTGGTGGTATGAACTTTTTCATTAAGTAATATCATTTTAAAGCTATCAAACGGCATTCTACAAAATTTAGTTTTGTAAAATGCCGTTTTTTGTTTTATGGACAGAATAGAATTCGGTTTTGGTCCTTCTAAAGGAATCTTTTGTACCACGCTTTATCATTCCGTTTTTGTCATTCCGCAGGAAACTTTTGTGCCGCGCAACGATAAAGATTAGATTCCTGCGGAATGACAAAAACGGGAACAAAAAGGTTCCTACGGAATGACAAAAAAGGTATAAATTATTGATAAGCAATTAATTACATCTTATAACAAAGTCGTCGAGGTTGCAACCTCGACGACTTTTACGCGCATTCCGCAATCCAAAATCGGGGATTCCGAAATCCCTTTGTCGCAGTCCTCTCTAAAATGCTCTTCTTTAAACTAAATTTTATCACCAAAATAGTGATAATTGTATTAAAATGAATCTTATTTCAATTTTTTTATCCTAAAAAAGAGAATTTCCCAATTCATCTGTTAAATTTGCGGCTTTATGCAACCAAAATTATCAAAAAAAATGGATCTATCACAATCTGAAACCTTTGCGGACTTTGTACGGGAAGTCAAAACGGAAATTCGAGCTGCTCAATATCGCGCCTTACAAAAAGTCAATCGAGAAATGATTGGGTTGTATTGGTTGTTAGGCAAACTCATTGCGGAACGACAACAAAAATAGGGCTGG
>JBEEMZ010000211.1:0-8885 GCA_041192405.1 Bacteroidota bacterium
AAGTAAACCTTTTTGTCTTTATTTTTTATTAATGACCATACTTCATCGTATTCATGTTTGCTAATAATAACTCCTGAATCATTTGCCAATAATGCTTTAAATAATGAATTCGCCATTTTACTTTTAGAGCCTGTAATTCCTGTTCTCTTTACGGCTTGTTCATAACGGCTAACATAGCCCAAAGCCAAGCCTAGCATGGGTGCAGCAGCAGCAATATTTTTTGGCAAAGTTTTACCAAGTGTTCTGTACATGATAGAGCTGGCAAACCTTTTTAAATGTGGTTTTTGCTTAAATAATAGCTGTAAAGCCATTAAATAACCTGTCCGAGAAGTGAATTTAGGTTCAAATTTGGCAACCGTATTTAACAACGAAAACGAATTAGGAAGAATACCCATTTTCTCCAAAAGTCGAGTATAAATTTCGGGTTCGGGCAAAGCCTCTTTAAACGGCGCAAACAACGGAGGACGCAGGTGAAAGAAGTTTTCTGGAAACTCAACATTAAATCCTGACGCTTCCACTTTTTCGTATTGAGAAGCCGCAGGCAAAATGTAATGCGCCAATCGTGCGGTTTCGGTCATAGCGACATCCACAACGACCAATAATTCTAATTGTTCAAAAGCAGTCGTGTAGGCTTGAGAATCGGCATACGTCAAAACAGGATTTGCACTATCCACCCAAACGGCTCGAATTCGGTCATCGCCCGAATGATTGATTTCATCGGGCAAAATATTGGGTGGATACAATCCACCAATCGGAAACATTTTGTGTTTAGCCGTCCGAATGCCTTTTTTTCGTTCGTCGGTATGACTGACCAACGGAATCATAGCCGTATGTAAATTATTGCCGCCTTTTTGAGCAAAATGACCCGTTACGAGATAAAGCAATTTTTCCAAATACGCATTAAGCGTCGTGTGAAGCGTGTGTTGTGTCCCTAAATCCACCCGAATACACGCCTTTTTCGCCTGCGCAAACCCTCGTGCCACTTTTTGAACAAGGTCTAAAGGAATATCTGCCCGTTTTGCATAATCTTCCACATCAATATCCAACAATTCTTTTTCTAAGGTTTCAAAACCCGTACAATGGGCTGCTAAAAATGTTTTGTCATGCAGCCCTTCCCGAACGATTATCGCAAGCATCGCTGACATCAGATAAGCATCCGTACTGGGTTTGAGTTGCAAATGAATATCTGCCATTTTAGCCGTTTCGGACACACGCGGGTCTATGACGACCATCGTTCGATTCGGATCTTTTTGGAATGCTTTCAACGTATCTCGAGCATTGACAATGCCATGCGCTTGAAAAGGGTTTGCGCCGATAAAAATGACGTAATCAGCGTGTTCAATATCTTCGGTTGTGTGACAGAGTTGATTGCCAAACAACCGACCATTGACCCAAATATCGCCTGTTTTTTCCTGCGCCAAAGCCGTATAAATAAACCGACTGCCCATTGCCGTAAGCAATTGTCGGCTATACATACCGCCCCAATGATTGCCTTGACCGCCGCCGCCCACAAACGCAAAAGCATTTCCAGTATGTTTTTGCTTCACATGTTGCAATTTCTCGGCAATTTCTTGGAGCGCAACGTCCCAAGTAATCGGGGAAAACGAACCATCTGATTGGCGTTTGAGCGGTTGAGCCAAACGGTCATCGTGATTTTGGTAATAGTCCAAACGGGCAGCTTTTTGACAAATATACCCTTTGGAAATGGGGTGTTGTTCATCGCCTTGAATTTTGAGGAACTTTCCATTATCTATGGTTACGGTAAGTCCGCAGTTGCGAGAACATAAGATACACGCCGTTTTTTCGGATGCCATGATTGAGTTTTTATTCTTTTATTGATGCAAAATTACTACCTTTGTCCCAATATAAAGCGTAGTCCAAAAAAATGGGCATAGTACAAAATTATAGACTAATGGAAATTTCAAGAAAAAATAAAGATTTTAACCCACATGAATGTGGTGTTGTTCATTTTTTGAACCTTGTTGGCGGCAAATGGAAGGTACTCATCCTTTATGGTATCAGCAAAGGTTGGAATCGGTTCAGCTTGTTAAAACGAGAAAGCCCCTTTATCAGCAAACAAATGTTGGTCAATCAATTAAGAGAATTAGAAGCAGACGGCATTATTGAGCGCACGATTTACGCAGAAGTGCCCCCGCGTGTTGAATACAAATTGACTCCATTTGGGGATTCGTTGATTCCCGTCATAAAAGGGATTCGAGATTGGGGCAGGGGACATTTGAAAAATCAGAAATTCCTTCCGTCCTGATTCAAAACAAGACACGAATATTACGAATTTTCACGAATGCCCGTATCGGCATTCGTGAAAATTCGTAACAGGTCAGCATGTAAAATCTTACGGTGTAAGAATTTAGGATTTCATTGAATGTTCCGCTTTTTCAATGAATGTGTACCAATTCGTTACTTGTTGCTCCGTTAATTGAGTCATTTTCGCGGTTTCAGCGACTGCTTTTTTATCAATACGGCATTTTTGCAACGTTTCAAAGCGATTGATCCATGTTTTGACTGTCGCTTCTGGCAAATCCGACAATTCAATCATCAATTCTGCCGCAAAACCTTTGCGCCAAAATTTCCAAAGGATTTCGATTTTACCTTCGATTTTGCCTTCGATTTTACCTTCGATTTTGCCTTCGATTTTACCTTCGATTTTACCTTCGATTTTGCCTTGAAGGACTCCTTTTTGAACAAATTGAGCATAAGTTGTCATAACTTCATTTTTTGTTTTAGGTGAAAGCGTATTTTCAATTAAATCGTGGACGATTTCCGTTTTGAGCTCCGTTAATTCACTCATGTGCCGTACAAATGGCTCTAAAAAACGGTGCAAATGTGGATTATCCTCGTAAAAAGAAAAAAAATGTGGAAAATGCTGCTTTACAGCCGTCTCATCTTTGCCATGTTTGAGAATCAGCAACAATGTTTTTAACACCGTATCATCAGGCAACTCTAAAATTTGCTTATCCTCAATCGCATCCACTCGAAAGCATGGAATTTCAAAATTGGGGATAAATCGGTGCAATGGCTGCGTCGTTTTATCATACAATTGCACCAAGGTTTTCGGTTTCCAGTTGCGCTTGCCATGATGGAAGATGCTTGGCAACACCAATGTTAAGGGGCGTTTCGCCTTCACATCGCGCACCAAAATCGCGCACATGTACTCCAAGATTTGGATGGCAACAAAACGTTCGGGTGCGCTCTTATGTTCAAATAAAAAGGCAACTGCGACTTGTTCCTTGCCCCAATTTGCTTTCCAAACCAGGTCTGAAAAATAGGCTTCGAATTGCTTATTAAGATAACTATTGGTATCTAATTGTAAACTCTTGAAATCTAATGAATTCACAATTTCGGGGTCTCCAAATTTACGCATAAACAACTGAACGCTTGGTTCATGTTCAAAAACTAATTTAAACAATTTGTCGTAAATTTGATGCAATTTTTTAGCATCATCGGTTGCACTCTCTATATTTTCAGCAACTTTTGACTTTTTTTGACTCATAGTATTTGAATTTTAGTGAATAACACCACAAAAATAATCCCTTTTAAGTAGTTTGCAACTATTTTTTACGTTTATTTGATATTTTTTTTAAACAAATACTTTTATAAAAATATATTTTGGTTTTGGTTTTGGAAAGAGAAAGGAATTTTAGTTGTTTTCTTATCAATATATTTCATAAAAACGCTATTTGAAAGTTATAACATTGCATTTGCACGCAAGACTTCTGGATCATTTTCGCCTAAAATCATTGCCAAATCGCGCAAAGCCTTTTTTGCTTCTGCCAACTGTTCCATATCAATCAGTTTAAAACACTTATCTAATTGTTTTTGAATTTCAATCGGGCGTTCAGGCGTTTGGAACACTTCATTCAACAATGTATTACTATCTTTCCCATACGTAAACGGCACATTTTGAACTAATTGATTATTATCAAGAATCAAAATATTTTCTCTTTTGACCTGACTCACCACCTGCGGCGAATGCGTCGTAACAATAAATTGACAATTCGGAAAAGTCGCCATCAATGCAGGAATGATTTGGCGGTGCCATTGCGGGTGCAAATGCAACTCAATTTCGTCAATTAAAATAATGCCTTCGCCTTCCAAAGCATTTTCGCGGCTTGGATTCGCAATCGCTAAACGCATCGCAATGTCTATCACGAGTGAAAGAACCGATTTTTCACCTGAAGATAATTCTATTAAATCTAAATCTATATCATTTTTGGAGATAATAAGTTGACGCGTAATCGTATCGGTAAAACCGAAACTGGCTTCCGTAGATTTACTTTTTTTAACCCTCAAATTTTTGAAATGACTTTGATTTAATTGACTTAGAAAAAACTCAGTTGCTTGTCGAACCGCTTGTAATTGTGGACTTCTGTACTGTGGATTTTCGTCTAATCGAATCGTATTTTCATAATCGGTTTCCGCTTCGAACCAACTTATAAAAGCATTTAAATCATAGATGCGCAATTTTACCCAATTATCATAAGTAGATAATTGATTGAATTTCAACGGATTACTCCGACTTTCACGAGAGATACTTCTGACAATAGCTTCTGTTTTAGAGTGAGTCAAAATAGGCAAATTCATTTTTGGGTGTTTTTTGAGTTCAGCCAAAATGGTAGCAATATATTTATTCATACTTTTATGAATAACACGATTTCTATTAATTTCATCTTCATATTCCCAATTCAACAAGTCATTCTTGGTTTATAAGGTTAGATTAACCTTATAAAAAGATTTTCCTTTTTGCAAGTAAGTTTGCTTCGTTGTATAAGATGAATTTTTAAACTCATTCCGTTGTAATGCGTTCACAAATGCCCAAAAATGCATCCCAATTGCATTTAATAGAGTCGTCTTTCCAGACCCATTAATGCCTAAAATAACCGTTAAACGTTCCGAAAATTCAAGTTCTAATTTTTCAAAGCATCGAAAATTAGTTAATTGTAAAGATTTGATTCTCATAAGTTTAGGATGATTTAAACGAATTATTGAATTAGGAAAAAAACAACTTTAAGGAATCAAGGACATCATTGCATCCTTAATTCCTTAAAATTCCTTCCTTCCTAATTCAAAATATTAACGCAAGAAGAATATTTCCCGATATTTCGGCAAAGGCCAGCTTGAATCTTGTACCAAGTATTCCAAACGGTCTGCAAAAACCCGAATTTCATCCATCTTCGTTCTAACATTATTACAATACGCTTCTGCGGCTGCTTCACCTTCCAATTCATTTGCCGCACGCCGTGCAATCGTCATTTGCAACACACCTTGCGCAACACCATTAATATTGTCAGACAATGCTTTCAAAACCTCCAATTGAGACGCATAAGCAGATTCGCCTAAGCCTAATTGCTTCAATTTCAATATGTTATCTGCAACTGCCGTTTGATAACCAATTGCCGCAGGCACGATTAAATTCGCACACATTTCCCCCAAAGTCCGTGATTCGATTTGCAAACGCGTTACATAACTGTGCAATTGTACGTCATAATGTGCATGGATTTCCTTTTTAGAGAAAATGCCCGCTTTCGTATAAAGTTCCGTTGTTTTTCGGCTCAACATCGCTTTCAATGCAGGTGGAGTGGTCGCAAAATTGCTTAAACCGCGTTTTGCCGCTTCCTCTTTCCAATCATCGCTATAACCGTTGCCTTCAAAACGAATTTTTTTAGATTCTTTGATGTATTTCACGATGACAGACAAAATCGCTTCCGATTGTTCTTTGCCACCCACCATCAATTTATCTACTTCTTCTTTGAATTTAATCAATTGCGCACCCATGATGGTATTCATCACAGTCATCGGACCCGCACAGTTTTGGGAAGAACCTACTGCACGTATTTCAAATTTATTACCTGTGAATGCAAAAGGAGATGTCCGATTACGGTCAGTTGTATCTTTTTCCAAATCAGGCAAACGGCTCAAAAGCGTCAACGCATCTTTTACACCATTCACATCGGATTTACCTGATTTTTCAAGATCATTCAACAATTTGTCTAATGATTCGCCCAAATATGCCGAAATAATCGCGGGCGGAGCTTCATTTGCACCTAAACGGTGGTCATTATTCGCCGTCGCAATGCTTGAACGCAATAAATCTGCATGTTCGTAAACTGCACGGATTGTATTAACGAAAAACGTCAAGAATTGCAAGTTTTTACCTGGCTCTTTGCCTGGACTCAACAAGTTTTTACCTGTATTTGTACCCATAGACCAGTTATTATGCTTGCCCGAACCGTTCACACCTGCGAATGGTTTTTCGTGCAATAACACCCGTAACTTATGGCGACGAGCCACTCTATCCATTAAATCCATTAATAAAGTGTTGTGGTCAACTGCCACATTCACTTCTTCAAACATCGGCGCAATCTCGAATTGACAAGGCGCAACCTCATTATGACGCGTCCGAACAGGAATGCTCAATTTATGACATTCGGTTTCCAAATCGCGCATATACGCATAAACGCGCTCTGGAATCGCCCCAAAATAATGGTCTTCCAATTGTTGACCTTTTGGCGCGTGCTTGCCCACAAGCGTTCTGCCCGTCATCAACAAATCGGGACGCGCATTATATAATGCCTCATCAATTACGAAATATTCTTGTTCCCAACCTAATGTAGTCGAAACTTTTGTAATATTTTTATCGAATAATTGGCAAACTGGAATTGCCGCTTTTTCCAAAAAAGATTGAGATTTCAACAATGGCAATTTGTAATCCATCGCTTCACCACTCCAAGTCGTGAAAACAGTTGGAACACACAAGGTTTTGCCCGCCCCAACTTCCAAAATAAACGCTGGAGAGGAAGGATCCCATGCTGTATAACCACGCGCTTCAAACGTTGAACGCATCCCACCACCTGGGAAAGACGAGCCATCTGGCTCTTGTTGAACGAGTGCATCACCTGAAAATTCTTCAATTACTTTGCCGTCTGGGGTCAAGGTGAAAAAAGAATCATGTTTTTCCGCCGTTTTGCCCGTCAATGGCTGAAACCAGTGCGTGTAGTGGGTCACGCCTTTGTCTTGCGCCCACTTCATCATTGCTTTTGCAACGGCTTCTGCGGTTTCGCGGGTCAATTTCGCGCCTGACTGAACTGCCGCTTTGACGCTTAAATAGCTTTTTTCATCCAAATGCGCCTGCATCGTCGCATCGGTGAATACATTTTCGCCGTAAAAAGACGCAATCGGTTCGCTTGGCTGCTCGACGTATTCTATATCCAAGTCGGAACGATTTTGGATAATGTCAATCGCATTAAATCTGGAAAGACTCATGAGTTATGGATTATGATAATTGAAAGAATAATTAAATGGGTCACACATTCGTACAACGTCATTGAAGTTTAAAACCTCGACGACGTTGCGATACAACGATGTGTTGTTATTTTCGAGGCAAATGTAACGCAAAAAGATTTTCCAATTATAAAATAACTGGAAAATCTTTACAAAAACCTTAAAATTTATAAACAGCTGCTAATAAAAACGACGTTTCATTCGCAACAGAAACGCCTTTATCGTTTTTAAAAATATTTTTCGTCGCCGAATCAAAACGCACTTCTGGAATAATCGTCAAATCGGCAACCTTCCAATTCGCTGAAAAAGTTACGCCTTGTACGCGTACATCGGTATCTGCAATATTCGTAAAATAGACATTTTTAGGATCCATAAAGTATTCACCTCGCGCCGCAAGTGTAAAATTGTCTTTCACCTTATAATTCGCAAACAAAATAAAAGTTGTCCAAGTAGATGAGGCACCTTCTTTTGGCGAATAAAGTTTGGTAGAAATGTTGGTAGCCAAAGCTAATTTGGGAGTCGCTTGGTAAGAGACCACTAAATCGGTTTGTCCCGTGCGCAATGTATCGCCATCGTTACCATTCAAATACGCTAATAAACATTTCACTTTACCTTCTGTGTAAGCCACTTGTCCTGCCAAATATTTTTTACCCGAATCCCATTTTGTATCATTGCGATTCATCACCGCGCCCATTAAAGTCCAATGATCATTGAAAGCGTATTCGCCTTTGATGCCCGTATGCGTGAACGGAGAATACGAAAAACCATAAGACATACTATAATTCATATTATTATTTGCCTCAATCAACTCATAACCAACAAATGTACTGAAATTACCCGCAGTCAACTTAAATTTATCAGTTGGTTTGTAGGTAACATAAAGTTGTTTGAAAAACGAAAGCGTTTGTCCCGCATAGACCGCATTTGTAAAATCGGCTCTCGGTCCAATCATTACGTCCGCCATGAAACCGACTTTGCCCAAATCTTTAGAAAATTGCAAATTAAGAATGCCAAGCGAAAAAGAATTGTGGTCAGTCGTGTAAGCAGTCGAATAATCGCCCGCCGAACGCGACACGCCATTGCCCGAATACCGATAATACGCATCCACTTCGCCAGAAATGTTCAACGGCGTAGGTGCAGGTTTAGAAGTGTCAGCTGACTGTGCGCTGACGAGGATGCTCCATGCAAAAAGACATCCTGTGGTTAGTAAACGGTTGAACATAAATTTAAATTAATTGGTTTTTAGTTTAAAAAAACTAAAATTGATGGATAAAATTGGTTAAAACACAGCATCTCAAAAAAAATTAATTGGTTCTTAGTTTAAAAACTAAGTTGATGATAACATTGCTCAAAAATAACGAAAGATAAATTAATTGGTTTTTAGCTCGATTGCTAAATTGATGATACAAAGGTCTTATTTATTTCTGAATCTGCCAAATTTACTTAGTTTAAAAATCGTAATAACTACATAATTTTTTGAAATATATTATTTTTAGAATATTGTTTTAAAAAATAGTTTATTTTTGGAATAATGTATTTTTTTATTAAATTCAATCTTTAACGTGATTTTTGATTCTAAAAAAGAA
>JBEEMZ010000212.1:0-8878 GCA_041192405.1 Bacteroidota bacterium
GTCACAGCGTTGGAAGTGACGACTTTATTAGCGTTTTTCAAGGAGCAGCCCGCGCCGAAAACTAAAAAACGACGTGTTAAAAAAGATTGATTTTCAATGGTTTGTTTGTTAAAAAATGGAACTTTATATCAAACGCATTGTTTCATCGTTAAAGTACTAAAACGAAAATAATTATGCCGCGTAAAGATAAAGTACATGATTTGGTCAAAGCATCATTAGTCAATGATGGGTGGGACATCACAAAGGAACCCTATTATGTGAATTCATTGTCGGCAGATTATGAAGTGGATATCGCGGCTGAAAAATGGATTGTGGCATCCAAAGAAAATATCAAAATTGCGGTTGAAGTCAAAAGTTTTTTAAATGCGTCTTTTGCACATGCGTTTCATGGTATTTTGGGACAGTATTTGAACTATGCAGCCTTGATGTTTCTCCAAGAACCTGATAGAGTGTTGTATCTGTCAGTGCCTTCCGATGTGTATGCACAACATTTTCATCAGCCTGCTACGGCTTTTGTATTGCAGTTATATCGTGTAAACTTATTGATTTTCAATCCTTTAACAAAAAAAATAGAGCAATGGATATCAAATTGAATCGAAAAATAATGAAACATTCGCGCCTGTTGAAGACGCTTCTAACGGAATATGTGGCAGAACGAGCGCATCGGAAAGATTTGAATTATCAACTCTTAATAGACCCTGTGCATCGGCATTATCAAGTGATTTTAAATGGTTGGCAAGCGAATCAATTTGTGCATCGAATTTTATTTCATTTAGAAGTGAAAACGGATGCTAAGATTTGGATATGGGTCAATAAAACCGAATTAGATATTGGTACGGTACTCGGTTTGCAAGGTGTGCCTTTGACGGAAATGGTTTTGGGATTTTATCCTGTACATTTACGGGAATTATCGGATTATGCGGTATCTTGAATGCGTTATTAATTTATTAAAATTATGGTTTATAAAAAAATGATTTTCAATAAGTTGTAATAAATGTATGAGTGTCGCACCTCGCTATGCGACACTCGTCTTGTATCCAAGTCGGGCTTTGTGTTTCCGAAACTTATTGAGCCGTTTGTTTAATCTTATGTAAACGGTCTCAAAAGCTTTTTCCTTTTGAGACCGTCAACTTTATACTTTTTGTTCTAAAAAAAACATTTTCACACAATTTTGTTCCTCAAAACCCCAATACCTTCAATAGATAATTCTACGACATCATTTGGTTCAAGCGGGCGGTGTACTTTGAAATTATTTTCAATCAAACTACCCCAACCAACCGTTCCAGAACCCAATATATCACCTGGCATAATGTTCACATCATTTTCAGCAGCGCGTTGAATTTGTTGCCGAAAAGTCCAATTGACTGTATTGTAATTGCCCTCACAAATCACGGTTTCATTGATTTTTGCGGTCATTTTGACATTAAACCGTCCATTTTCGCCCAAATATTGATTCATTTCGTCTTTGGTGACGATGCACGGACCGATTGCATTTGCAAAATCTTTGCCTTTATGCGGGCCCAAAGGCACTTTCATTTCACGACTTTGAATGGCGCGGGCAGTAAAATCGTTGAAAATCGTATAGCCAAAAATATAATCTTCTGCCTCTTCCGCTTTGATATTTTTGCCTTTTTTGCCCATGATAACTGCTATTTCTAATTCCAAATCCATACGCGTTTCAGTCGCAGGACGCGGTACATCTTGGTCGGGACCGAAAATCGCTTGATGATTCGTAAAATAAAAAATCGGCATTTCATACCATTCTTTCGCAATCGCGTGTCCGAAAGCAGCAGAAGCGTTTAACATGTGGCGTTCAAACCCAATATAATCCCGAAAACTGCGCGGATTCGGTAACGGAGCTAATAATTGAACGGCATCTAAGGCGTAATGCGCCGCAACGGAACCCGTTTCTTGAATGATTTTGAAATATTTTTCGTGATTGTCTATGAATGCAAGCATCGTTGTGGGCAATTTTGCATTTGCCAATTTCATATCTACAACGCCGTCCGTTTGGAGCCAGCCAATACGCGATTGCCCTTTTTTGTTTTTGAATGTAACTAATTTCATCTTTTCGTTTTTATAAACGTCGTCGGGTTTAAAACTCGACGACGTTATTATTAAACGTCGTCGAGGTTTAAACCTCGACGACGTTATTATTAAATCAAATAGGTGCTGCCAAAGCCGCCAACGTTTTACCCATGAGCGCACCCATATTCGCGCCTGCGGGTAACGGAATGCCATTCCATTCCATTTGTTCCCATTCGGCAAGCGTATTTGACACATCAACCACCATTTTACAGCGTTCATAACGCCGTTTCATATAATTTTCCAAAATCGTTGCCACACTATCATCGGTTTTCAACAATTCCGCCAAAACAACCGCATCTTCTATCGCCAAAGCCGCCCCTGAACCCAATTGTGGAATCGTCGCGTGTGCCGAATCCCCAATCATCACTACTCGATTTTTATACCAAGGCGCGGACATCATCAACGTTTCCAACGGACGATAAATCACACCTTTCGGATCTGTCATTTCAGGAATTCTATCCGCTACCAATTTTGCGGGGAAACCTCGCAGATACGCTTGCAAACGTGGAATCAATTCTGCTTCTGGAATAAACGGATTATCTTCGCCCTCCGACGACACCACAAACATATACATTGTATCTGCCGTCATCGGAATCAAGCCCAATTTTGTTTTTTTGCCGAAAAACATATAACCCGTTTCCAATTCCGCAGGGCGTTTGAAGGCGTAACGCCAAACTGATGAATTGATATATTGCGGTTTGTAATCGCCAAAAACAAGACTCCGAACTTTGGAATTCGCGCCGTCCGCGCCCACAACTAATTGATACTCACCGCTTGTGCCGTCTGTAAACTTCACGCCGACGCGAGTTCCTTCATTTTCAATTTCAGTCACCGTCAAGCCCATCCGAAAATGAACCCCATTCGCAACCGCCGCTTCATACAAAACATCGTGTAAAATTTTACGCGAAATGCCATTGTGCATCGGGAAATGTGCCATCGGCGGCATACCGATTTCGCCAAATTGAAAACCTGTTGGCGCACACATTTTGACTTTGCCGTAAGGCGAACCGCGTCTTATCGCTTCTTCCGCTACGCCGAGCGCGTCTAATGCGCGTAAAGCATTGGCTTGCTGAATGATACCAACACCATATACATTAAATTCTTTTTGTATTTCAACGATTTCCGCCTCCATACCTGCGCGACGTAAAGCGATTCCTAAGGATAATCCGCCAAGTCCGCCGCCGACAATTAGAACTTTTTTAATCGAAGACATTATGATAACGATGAATTATAAATGATGAATGATGAATATTTAATTTTGTAATAATTTGATAATGAAGCTATTACAAACCCAAATATTTATTATTTTGAAACTATATGACAAAAATTTTAGTTGGGTTGATGGATATACGGATTCAACGGATTTCCACACGATTTTCACGGATTTTGATGCGCAGATCCGTATCAATCTCGTGAAAATCCGTGAAATCCGTATAGCCATCAACCCAATTTAAATTTTTGTCCTATCCTAAGAAAATTAGGAATACATTTGTTTCGCCAACCAATCATACATTGGATAGGCTTTTGTGAAATTATCAATCTGACAATGCGCCGAACCAGAACTTTCTTTTGGCACAATTTGCATGATTTTCTCGCAAGTCAACGCCGCATTTAACTTATAAGCGTTTTCGACAAAATTCTGACGGTCATCTTCACCATGTAAAATGTATGTTGGCATCGAAATTTTCTCCGCAACGCCCTCCAAAGTGAACTTTTTTAACAATTCTCGCGCTTCACCAATCGTTTCTGCGCCAACAATATGTTTTACAATATCTGCCAAAGGATGATTATCAGGGCGATTTTTCCAAATATCGTAATAACTCCAAACCGCACCCCAAACACAACACGCTTTAAAACGCGGTTCAAACGCTGCCGCCCGCGCCGCCATGTAGCCGCCCATACTCACCGCCATAATCCCAATCCGCGATGTATCAACGAGTTTACCCAAATTTGCAACCACCCAATCATACGCAATTGTTGCAGGCACTTCGTAATCATGACGAGTTTTAATGTGTTGATGCCGCAACGTTGCGCCTTGTCCAGGTCCGTCAAGCACCAATAGGGATAAACCACGTTCATTCAACAATTGGCATGGTCCGAAAAAGAGTTCTTCCGCTAAACTGTCCAATCCGCCGAACATAACCATTACAGGCGTTTTTTTGCGCCCCGCCGTTTTGAACAAATATCCTGACATAAAAGAGCCTTCAAACGGAATTTTAATTCGTTTTGGCTTATTTTCCAGTAGATTCATTCCTTTTTGAAAACATTCAATGGCATGATTATAGGATGGTAATTTGCGCGGATCGCTCGGTTTCAAAAAGAATTCAGACGTGCGAATGTAATTCGCAGCGCGTAAATAAGCCCGTCTTGCGGTTGCAAAATTGCCATTTTGGGCTGCATTTTCGGCTTCTGCGAAAATCGTATTGCCCATTTTAGACCATGCTTGATGAAAACTTTCGTTATCGCCAGGCGTGATTTGACTCGCCGCTTCGAGACATTCTGCAAATTCGCCGCCCCCGTAATGCGCTTGACTCAAAGCGCGATTGAGTTGATAGGACGGCATATATTGATTCGGAAAATAATGCCACATGGTTGAATAATGAATGATAAGTAGTTGGGTAAAGCTAAACTTAAAGTATCAAAAACCTGCGCCAACGTCGGCGAAGTTGCAACCTCGCCGACGTTAATACGTTGATTTTCAATTACTTAAATTTTTACATCACAATTACTTAAATGATAAATATGGTTTAAAATATAGGAATTCGACAAGCATTTGCACACATTAATGTTATTGTACAGATTCCGAAATCGTTAAATATCGTGTGGCTTAACAACGCCATCGGTCATACCACCCTTTTTGCCTTTCGCCATTTCTGCAAAAGGATTCACCGACCCCCAAGCATCATTTGGATTATCCTTCAAATAATGCACATCGGGCCCATGATCAGGTGCGAAAATCAAACGTGCACAAGCATAAAATTCAAGTAAAATTGGAGTTCCTGGAATCATCACATAAACAAAGAAACCTTCATCTGCTCTATGCCGCGTTGGTGCGCCCATAACGCTTTTCAAACCATTCTCCAAAATCCAGTCAATCCCCAGTAAAACTTCTTCCCGACTGTCCAAATTATAACAAATATGGTTCAAAACACCTTCGTTTGGTTCCAAATTCGGGTCTGTGAAAACCGCTATATCATGTGAAAGGTTTCCAATCGTCCACAAGCCGCCAATAGGTGGAATTTCGTCGCTAATACGCACTTCATCAGGGTTTTTCAAACCAAAACCTGCCCAAAATGCCTTTTCTGCGGCATATTTGCCTTTGGAAACCATATAAGTCACATGGTCAAACCGCCGCACATTCACACCAACCCGCCGATTACTCGCATATCGGTCGGAGTAAATGCTGCCTCTACCTTTTTTACCTTTTTCGTTCAACCAAACCACCTCCCAAAACACTTCATGAATATGTCCATCAGGTGATTTGAACCGATACGCTTTGCCGTGTCCCAAATCGCCCTCATTCCAACCAAGTCCCGCACCGATTTTTTCAAGATGCGCAACGCATTCATGCAATGCCTCCTCACTATCGGCACGCCAAGCCAAATGCCCCATGCCAACTTGTTCCGATTGCGTCAATTTCAACGTATGATGAAAATAATCACCCCATGCCCGAAGATAAACCGAATGTTCATCTTTGCCCGTCACGTCTAAACCAATAATATCCGTAAAAAATTTAACACTCGCTTTTAAATCTTTCGTAAACAACTCAATATGAGCGAGTTGCGAAAGATAATGTGGATTTTTTGCCATTTTTTTTGAGTTGTTATTATAAAATAGTTTAATGATTGAAATCTATGCCAGCGCGCCCCCATCTACGGGCATCGCATGACCTGTAATGAAACTCGATTGTTCAGAACTCAGCCATAACGCGACATCTGCAACTTCTTCGGGTTGCCCCATGCGCTTCATTCGTTGAAAATTAATCGCTTGTTGTTTTGCTTCTGGGTTGTATGCCAATTTTCTGCGCCCTTCCATAATCATCGGCGTTTCGATAGCAGTCGGGCAGAGGCAATTTATACGAATATTTTTAGTTGCGTATTCAATTGCAGCTGTTTTAGTTATGCCAACAACGCCATGTTTAGAGGCGGCGTAAGGCACATTTTCAGGTTGCCCAATCAGACCTGCCGCCGATGCAATATTGACAATTGTGCCGCCACCTTGTTTCAACATTTGAGCAATTTGATATTTGACACAATACCATGTGCCTGTCAAATTGATATTGATTTGTTGCAACCATGCGTCTTCGGGATATTCATGCGTCGGCAACGAGAGCGTACCCGCGATGCCCGCCGAATTCACCGTGCAATCTAAACGACCATACGTTTCAACGGTTGTATTCACGAGATTTTCAACTGCTGCTCGTTTTGAAATATCACATTTGATAAAAATAGCTTCATAACCCATTGATTTGACGAGTGTTAACACCTCTTGTCCTGCTTTTTCATTGACATCCGAAATCACTACTTTTGCGCCTTCTTTGGCGAATGCAATAGCAGTTGCTTTGCCGATGCCCGAACCTGCGCCTGTTACAAGGCAAATTTTATTTTGAAATCTTGTCATTATTAGTCTTTAATTCTGTAACGTCATCAAGGTTTAAACCTCAACGACGTTGTTTCTTTTATAAAAACTTAATTCGATACCACTTCCAATCGGCATTAAAACCGTATCAAAAGCATTTGTTTCCCGAATACATTGCCGATAAACAGCTGCTTCAGGGCGCGAATGCGGCGGAAATATCATATTATCACCAATCACCCAAGCACCTTTATTCAGTTTTGGAAAAAAACGTTCAAAACAAGGCACATATAATTCTTTCCAAATATCCAATAAAATAAAATCATACGTTTCTGGATGATTATCAATACTTTCAAGCGCGTCTCCAATTCTAAATTCAACAAAATCACTCAATCCTGCTTCGTGAATCTGTTGTTGAGCATATTTTGCTTTTTCGGGATTATTTTCTAATGTAATGACTTTTCCGCCATTTGCCCGCGCCGCTTCTGCCAACCAAATCGTCGAATAACCATACGAAGTCCCAATTTCGAGTATGGTTTTAGACTGCGCCGACTTCACTAACGTATTCAAAAAAATCGCTGTTTCAACACCCACAGAAAGTAGAAATTCATCTCGCCGTTTCATGCCAACATTGATTGGAATGGATTGCATTTCAATGTTTTCCGCCTCCATTCTTAGATGATATTTTTTTAATACGATTTCGATTTTAGGGTCAAATTGTATCATAAATAAATTTAATGATTGAATTGCAATTATTTGAAAATCAATATATTACGAAACAAAAAGTTGTTAAACTTCGATTTCCATCAATGCCAATGTACCTGTATAATGAACGGGTAAACCAACTGTATTCGTGCCAGTGAGCGAAATCGTTTCTAAATACTTAAAACCACATTTAGAATAATAATCAATTAATTTGTGATTATCGCCCCAAGTATCCAATCGAATAAAATCTTTTTGATGCGTTTTGCAATACACTTTAGCCCAATTGATAATATCATTCATGTAAAAACCGCCTTTAAACTTCGGATTTGTCACAATTCGATGAATATAAATGGCAGGTTGCACATCTTTTTCCTGCCAAAGCAACGCATCACTAAATGTCAAAACAAAAATGCAAGCGATTTCACCATTTTCAATGATCTTCCATTGACGCTGCTCTATAATTTCCGTTTCTACAAGACTCCTTTCAAAAGTAACCCATTGCCGATGGAATACTATTTTTTGATATGCAATTGCTTGTTCGTATAAACCAAAAATAGTATCTATATCGTTTAAGTTGCTGTTGAGAATTTGCTTTTTCATCAAATTGTAATTTTATAAATCATTGAAAATCAATTAATTACCATCACTAATGGTTGTCCCACCATCCACAATAATATTTTGCCCTGTGATAAACGCGCCCGCTTTCGACGCTAACATCACGGCAACTCCTGCAATTTCTTCGGGCGTTCCGACCCGACGCAAAGGCGTAAGTGCAAGTCGTTTTTCCATAAAACCTTCATTTTCCATCAAACTTTTGGAAAAAGGCGTATCAATCAATCCTGGCGAAATCGCATTTGCCCGAATATTCGACGAACCAAATTCCACTGCCAAGTTGCGGGCTAATTGCACCAAACTTGCTTTGGAAATTCCGTACAAACCAATATTTTTATTGCCCCGAACGCTCGCAATACTCGCTAAATAAATCAAAACGCCATCTTTACGTTCCACCATTTGCGGCAACACTAATTGTGTCAAATGACAAGCCGACACAACATTTAAACCCATCATTTTTTCAAAGGCATGTGCGTTAATCGCCAAAAAACCATTCGGAACGGCCATTCCAACGCAACTTACTAATATATCTATTTTTCCAAAATGAGCAATTACTGATTTAAAAAGCGCGTCAATTTCGGCAGTTTTAGACATATCGCAAGGCATTGCTACACTTGTAATACCTTGATTATCAAATAATTGTGCTGTTTTATGGCAACCCTCTATATCATTACTGGAAATCACGACTTTCGCACCATACGCGCCCATTGCTTCTGCAATCGCTTTGCCCATGCCACTACTCGCGCCCGTCACAAGGGCAACTTTGCCCGTCAAATCAAATAATTTTTTCATTTCCAATAAGTTTTTTGAGCCCTTATCAATCCATTTAATAGTAATTGACAGACTCTTTTTTAGCAGGTTTTATTTTATGTTGAACGCCTTTTTAAACTTTAAGCAA
>JBEEMZ010000213.1:0-8846 GCA_041192405.1 Bacteroidota bacterium
GCAAATTCAAAACGGGCAATTTAAATACAAAGAGGCACAACAAATATTGTCTAAAATGAAACATGAATGATGAATGGTGAATGATGAATGATGAATGATGAATTTTTACATCATTCATCATTCATCATTCTATCGAACTAAGGTTACATCTCCTTTAATAATTTCAGTATGACCGTCAATATAGAACACTTCCGCAAAAAAGATATAAACCCCAATCGGAGCGAGCTTTCCATTAAAAAAGCCATCCCAACTCGCGTCATCTCGCACAGGAAATACCTTCGGAGCTTGAAAAACCATGTCACCCCATCTGTCAAAAACTTTCATATTTCGGATTTCAACCACCGTTTTCCCTCCGTACAACGCAAAATGATCATTTTTGCCATCATTATTCGGCGAAAAAATATTGGGCGCAAAAACATCATTCGTCCGACGCACCGTAATATTGGTAGCAGCCGTCCGTTTACAACCGAGTGTATCAATCGCCGTTATCGAAAAACTGCGCGAATCATACGGGCGTAACATCGTATCCAAACGCTTCAATCGCGGGTCGCTCCAAAAAAAAGTATCCAATACATGATTCGTTTGCACCAAGAGTCGAAAACTATCTCCAAAATTAAGGTCTATTGGGTCAGGCAATTTTAAATGAAACGAATCTGGATTTCTCAAAAAAACGGTGCTTTCATAATAACAATTTCTCGCATCCATCAACCGAATCGTATAAAGCCCTGCCGATAAGTTATTAATAAAAATCTGATCTTTAAGCACTTCATTATCAACGATTAATGAATAAGGTGGTGTGCCTCCATGCGCGTAATTCAACGCAATTATACCATCTTTTCCATGGTGGCAACGCGGCGATGTCAACAAATAACCCGCCGTATCTGGCGCAGGAACAATCACAACTTCCACCTCATCCGTCACCGTACACGCATCGGTTGCAACCACTAACACATTATAACGTGTTGTCGAAGTCGGATTCACAAGAACCGCAGAATCTCTACTAAATTCTGTTAAAGCACCATTTGCATACCATTTATACTCGCAATTCGGGCAACGCGGTATCGTCGCATCCAACCGCAAAGGTGCATTTTTACACAAAAAAGTATCCGCACCAATATTCACATCAAAAATACATCGAATTTTAGCAATCCACATATCATTGTATTTGCCAAAACCTGGATGAAATGTACCGCGTGCATCTTCCGATTTGTCAAAACCGCTATCTGAACTGGAAAATCCACCAATCACAAACGTCTTATCAGGCAATTGTAACAATACTTCTGGATTGTCATTGCCCGCACCGCCAATGCTCCTATCCCAAACTTTATTGCCATTTTTATCCAAATACAGGAACCAATAATCATTTCCGCCCCGTAAAGTATCTGTTTTTGTCCCGCTTTTGGGCGAATTCGACACGCCGCCAATAATCGAATATCCTGTAGAATTTTGATACAAAACGGTTGCATCATCATCATTTTTACCACCATACGTTTTCTCCCAAATCAAATCACCATAAGTATTGATTTTGAGAATCCAATAATCACGCTGTCCCCAATTATGAGAGCGTTTATTGCCAACCACTGAGGAGGAATCCGATTGCGTACTGCCACATAACAATATATTTCCGTCTGGCGTGAGCCGAATATCTTTCAATTCATCTTCTTTATTACCGCCGTAGGTTTTATCCCAAATGCGATTGCCATTTGCATCAATTTTAATAATCCAAATATCCGTAAAACCTGCCCCATAATTCTGACCCGATTTATCAAATCCAGCAGGGGAATCACTATTAGAACCGATTAAAAAATTGCCATCGGGCAAGGCAATAATTGCCTTCGGGTAATGGTCACGACCTATCCCACCATAACTTTTATCCCACAATTTATTCCCTCTCGAATCTATTTTGACTAACCAAAGGTCATTTCTATCCGCCAATAAGGTCGAATCCGTAATCGTCGGATCATTGCGGAGATTATCTGATTTATCGCCACTGCGGTTAGAATTGGAATGCCCATAAAGCAAATAACCGCCATCGGTCGCTTCCACACCCGAAAAAGCAATGTCATCACCCGAACCACCGTAACTTTTTTCCCAAATCATTTCTCCGTCGGGTCGGATTTGAACCGCCCAAAAATCAGAATTGCCTTTATTCAAAGAGGTTTTATCGCCACTGGGCGTGGAATAAGATTGCCCAATCAGCAAATAACCTGAGACATTTTGAATAATTTTCCAACACCTATCTAATGAATTACCGCCATAGCGTTTATCCCACAATTTTACACCAAAACTATCGGTACGCACGACCCACATATCACCCCGAAAACGACTAAATTCTGTCGTATCTCGAGACGCTTGTGATACGTCACCGCCTTGTTTGGAAAGGGTTTGCCCTGCAAACACAAAACCTTTGTCCAACGTTTGTAAGCCAGAATGTAATTCTTCAAAATCAGCACCGCCATACGTTTTGTCCCAAGCAGGACGCGGCTGCGCGTGAAGTAAGCCGTAGAAAATCAGCCAAGAAGCAATCGTTAAGAGAGCATATTTTTTGTATATGTTATGGTTCATAGACTTTTGAGCCAACAATTTTTGTGGCTACTCCATCAAAACGCCAAAAGATGGGAAGCATTGTTTAGTTCAGTCGTTTTTTCATAAAAGTAAGTAGATTTCGACAATATCAATATCGTTTGGAAGGTTGAACCCTTCCAAACGATGTATTTATATTTATAAAAAAATTTGTTTAATCGTTCAATTTCAATACTTCCAAAAAGGCTTTTTGTGGCACTTCTACATTCCCGATTTGACGCATTTTTTTCTTACCTTCTTTTTGTTTTTCCAATAATTTGCGCTTCCGCGAAATATCTCCACCATAACATTTCGCTGTCACGTCCTTGCGCAACGCTGAAATCGTCTCGCGTGCAATGATTTTGGCACCAATTGCCGCTTGAATCGCTATCACAAACTGTTGACGAGGCAATAAATCTTTCAATTTCATACACATTTTACGCCCAATGTACTCAGCTTTTGTCCGATGCACGAGCGCGGAAAGGGCATCCACATTTTCGCCATTGAGTTTGATGTCCAATTTCACCAAATCCGAAGCGCGATAATCCAATCTTGCGTAGTCAAACGACGCATAACCGCGTGAAATAGATTTCAATTTGTCGTAAAAATCAAAAACAATTTCTGCTAACGGCATTTCAAAGGTTAATTCAACCCGTTGTGGCGTTAAATAAGTCTGTTTTGTCAAAATACCGCGTTTGTCCATGCACAAACCCATAATTGCACCGATATAATCAGGTTTGGTAATGATTTGAGCGCGAATGTAGGGCTCTTCCACAAATTCCAAAGAAGATGGTTCGGGCAAATCATTCGGCGTTTTGACCATGAATTTCTCACTATCTTTTTTGGTGGATTTCGCAAAATACGATACATTCGGAATGGTCGTAATAATATCTTGGTCAAATTCGCGGGAAAGGCGTTCTTGCACAATCTCCAAATGCAACATCCCCAAAAAACCACATCTAAACCCAAAACCTAATGCCACAGAACTTTCGGGTTCAAAAGTCAAAGAGGCATCATTAAGTTGCAATTTTTCCAAACTATCACGCAAATCTTCAAAATCATCATTATCTATCGGGTAAACGCCCGCAAAAACCATCGGTTTGACGTTTTCAAACCCTTGAATCCCTTCTTTACAAAGGTGTGTCAGTTTCGTAATCGTATCACCGACCTTGATTTCTTTCGCGTCCTTAATGCCCGTGATGATATAACCGACATCGCCCGCCATAATTTTGTCTCGCGGCAACAGCCCCATTTGTAAAATCCCCACTTCATCGGCTTGATAATCTTTGCCCGTATAAAAAAAGCGAATTTTATCATTTTTCGCAATCGTTCCGTTCATCACACGGTAATACGCGATGATGCCTCTAAACGGATTAAAAACAGAATCAAAAATCAAGCATTGTAATGCGCCGTTTGGATCGCCTTTCGGTGCAGGAATTCGTTCCACGACGGCACGCATGATGTCGGGTACGCCAACACCCGTTTTACCACTTGCCAAAATAATGTCTTCTTTTCGGCAGCCCACTAAATCAATAATTTGGTCAGACACTTCATCAATCATCGCACTTTCCATATCAATTTTATTGAGGATAGGAATGATTTCTAAATCGTGTTCAATCGCCAAATACAAATTGCTAATCGTTTGAGCCTGAATGCCTTGCGTTGCATCCACGAGCAATAACGCGCCCTCACATGCTGCAATCGAACGCGACACTTCATAAGAAAAGTCAACGTGTCCGGGCGTATCAATCATGTTAAAGACATATTTTTGCTGGTCAGTATGCGGATACACCATTTGAATCGCGTGACTTTTAATCGTAATACCGCGTTCGCGTTCCAAATCCATATCGTCCAACGCCTGCGCTTGCATGTCGCGTTGGGAAATCGTATTGGTAAATTCCAACAATCTATCTGACAACGTGCTTTTGCCGTGGTCAATATGAGCAATGACACAAAAATTTCGGATGTTTTTCATGGCGCAAAGATAAATGTTTTCTTAGATTTGCGGCGTTTGAGAATTATTTTTTTTAAAACCCAACTCTAATTTTTGTCCTATACTAAATTAGAATATATTTTAAATTAAAAAAATATGAAGTGGAAATCATTACTTGCTAAACCTTTTGCGACTCAAATCGCTCGAAATATGAATTACGCCGCTAATCATGCGGTGCATTTGCAAAATGATATTCTAAAAAAGTTGGTACAAAAAGGTAGCCAAACTGCTTTTGGACGCGACCATCATTTTGCACAAATCAAAGATTATCAATCGTTTAAAGCAAATGTGCCGATTCGAGATTATGAAGGATTAAAATCATATATCGAGCGCATCAAACAAGGTGAGTCAAATGTCCTTTGGGTTGGGCAACCCGAATATTTTGCTAAAACGTCGGGTACAACTTCGGGTTTAAAATACATTCCGATAACCAAAGAGAGTATTCCAAACCATTTCAACACCGCCCGAAATGCGCTTTTCAATTACGCAGCTCAATCGGGCAATATCGGTTGGATGGATGGAAAAGTAATTTTTCTTTCTGGTAGTCCCGAATTGGATGATATTCATGGTATCAAAACGGGGCGATTGTCGGGAATTAGCAACCATTTAGTACCTAACTGGTTGAAAGGCAATCAGTTACCGAGTTATAAAACAAATTGTATTGAAGATTGGGAAACCAAATTAGATGCGATTGTCCGCGAAACGGCGGGTCAAAATCTGACTTTAATTAGCGGCATTCCGCCGTGGGTTCAAATGTATTATGAACGATTGTTGGATTATACGGGAAAGAAAAAGGTGAAAGATGTGTTTCCTAATTTTTCCGTTTTCGTGTATGGCGGCGTTAATTTTGAACCCTATCGTTCCAAATTGGAAGCATTGGTGGGCAAAAAAATGGATTCTGTGGAGGTTTATCCTGCATCGGAAGGTTTTATTGCGTTTCAAGACAAGCAAGGTGATAAAGGCATGTTGCTCAATGCCAATTCTGGAATTTTCTTTGAATTTATTCCTGCCAATGAAGTTTTTAATGAAAATCCGACGCGCCTTTCGCTTGGACAAGTCGAAAAAGGCGTAAATTATGCGATTATTTTAAACAATAATGCTGGTTTATGGGGTTATAATATCGGTGATACGGTTGAATTTACGAGTTTGAACCCGTATCGAATTATTGTTACAGGGCGTATCAAACATTTTATTTCAGCCTTTGGCGAACACGTCATTGGCAAAGAAGTGGATGAAGCCATGTTGAAGGTTTCCAATCAAGAAGGTATTCAAATTGTTGAGTTTCATGTTGCGCCGAATGTGGTGCCGCTTGAAGGGGGTTTGCCATATCATGAATGGTTTATTGAATTCGATAAAATTCCGTCTGATTTGAATCGTTTTACCAAATTATTGGACGCCGAAATGGTGCGTCAAAATGCGTATTATGAAGATTTGATTTCGGGAAATATTCTTAAAACATTGGTTATCAGACCTTTGCAAAGAGATGCGTTTCGGAATTATATGAAATCGCAAGGCAAATTAGGAGGTCAGAATAAAGTACCGCGTTTGGCGAATGATAGAAAAATTGCAGCTGAATTGCGCCCCTTTTTGTAAAAAAACCACGAATTTTCACGAATTGATATTTGAAATTTGTGAAAATTCGTGTCAAAATTAAGGAATCGTAATTTGTTTCCAAAAAATATCTTCATTCTTGACGACGACGACCAAACCGCGTAAATTTTTTCGATTAACATATTTTTTCAATACCAAATATTTCTTTCATTGCACTTCCGCAGCGTCTAACACGTCATTTACGGCTGCCGCTAATAGATTTCAAAACTTCATAGAAAACGCGAACCGCATCATCTTCGCTCACGACTTTTTGAAATTCGCGGCTGTGGTAACGGAGGAATTGATTGGTAAATTGATCATATTCATCAATCATTACATCTATTTTGTGGTCTTTCAACCAACCACGCATCGTCACCAAGTCGAAAAAGTCAATTAAAACACCTGAAGGCGTGTGCTCTTGTGACAATATCGCAATATCATTCGGTTGAAAATAAGTGGCATAAACATTTAAAAAATCTTTAATCCCTAATTTGACTTTTTGTAAAAACGAGTGCATGACTTATCGAGGCGCTTTCGGAGTGATGCCACTGAAATCAAGCCGAAAGATAAAAAATTGATTTGCCAAAGGCGTAGGGTTTTTACCACTGTACAAATCCCCAAATAAGGTTTGAAATCTACTTTCCCATAAGCTATTTTTAACATAGTATTGGATTTAGTGAAAGGATATGCAAAAATAAGGTTTTTCATGGAAACGACGGCATTTATTGTAATTTTGCGTTAAAACCTAAATATTTCAAAATTTTACTGAATCAAATAATGGCTTTTGTGAAAATTTGCGTCATTTGTGGCAACTAAAATCTTAGTTTCGTCATATTTTTGTCAAAAAATGAACAAAATACTTTTTTTCTTGTATTTTACTTGGAAGGTAATGAATCACGTCTTACATTTGCCGCCACTGAATGTAAAATCAGTTACCAATTCATTATTTTTTGAGAAAACCAATTAAAGCGACTTATATATGTCAAAGAATTCCGAAAAAACAGATAAAGCCGAGCAATCTATGCGATTCGGCACCAAAGTCATTCATGCAGGCATTGAGCCTGACCCGTCCACAGGCGCGATAATGACTCCGATTTACCAAACGTCCACCTACGTGCAATCTGCGCCAGGTCAACATCATGGCTACGAATATGCGCGTACTCAAAACCCAACACGTCATGTTTTGGAGAAAAATTTGGCTGCTTTGGAAAATGGAACCGATGCCATTTGTTTTGCGTCAGGTTTAGCAGCGATGGACGCGGTTATTAAATTGTTAAAATCGGGAGACGAAATCATCTCTTGCAATGATTTATATGGCGGTTCGTATCGTCAAATCGTTCGCGTTTATGAGAAATTTGGTTTAAAATCCAAATTTGTGGATATGAGCGATATGAAATCGTTGGAAAAACACATTACGCCCAATACTAAATTGTTTTGGA
Source organism: Bacteroidota bacterium (assembly GCA_041192405.1). Taxonomy (GTDB): domain Bacteria; phylum Bacteroidota; class Bacteroidia; order Chitinophagales; family Saprospiraceae; genus JAAFJT01. The sequence goes on from JBEEMZ010000213.1 coordinate 7,585, forward strand.
TTGAAACGCCAACCAATCCAATGTTGAACCTCGTAGATATTGAGCAAATTTGTAAATTAGCGAAAAAACATAATATATTAACCTGTGTAGATAATACATTTGCATCGCCTTACCTGCAAAATCCATTGGATATGGGTGCTGATATGGCCTTGCATTCTGCAACAAAATATTTGGGCGGTCATTCGGATGTAATTCACGGGTGTGTGGTTGTGAAAAGCGATGATTTATCGAAACAATTGCATTTTATTCAGAATGCGAGTGGCGCAGTACCTGCACCGCAAGATTGCTTTTTGATATTGCGAGGCATTAAAACATTGCATTTACGGGTGCATCGGGCGTGCAAAAATGCAAAAAAAATTGCTAAATTCTTGGAAAATCATCCAAAAATTGATAAAGTTTATTATCCCGGTTTGAAAAGTCACCCGCATTACGAGTTAGCTTCCAAACAAATGCGTGATTATGGCGCAATGCTTTCTTTCGATTTGAAAGGCGGGAACGTGGAAGATGCTTATAAAGTATTGAGTGGAACGAAAATTTTTGCATTAGCAGAATCACTTGGCGGCGTAGAATCGTTGATTGGACATCCTGCATCTATGACACATGCGAGCATTCCAAAAGCAGACCGTTTAAAAGTTGGTTTAACAGATTCATTAATCCGATTGAGCGTTGGTATAGAAGATATTGATGATTTGATTGAAGATTTGGAACAAGCATTAGCATTGCTTCAAGTCAAAGAAGAAAAAAAAGAAAAGAAACAAAAGGTTGATAAACAATCAGATACACTTGTAACTGTTTAAACATGGATTATCTGGATTTTTTACATCCAAATTATGCTACTGAGTTGTTAAGTTTTTTTCCCGCAGATTTCGCAGAAAAGACTCCAAAAGGAAATCAGCGAGAATCTGCGGAAAAAAATAGATTGATAATGAATCGTTTACGCATTCAATCTTGAACAACTCAGTAGTGTACATTCAAATAATCCAATAAATCCATATAATACAAGTTTAAACTTATTTATAAACAATTGATTTTGAATGATTTATATTTTATGCAACAAGCCTTCCGAGAAGCAGCATTAGCTGGTGAAGAAGGCGAAATACCTGTGGGCGCAGTCGTCGTTTGTCAAAATATGATTATTGCGCGAGCGCGAAACCAAACAGAATGTTTAAAAGATGTGACCGCACATGCAGAAATATTGGCAGTAACGGCGGCAGCATCCTATCTTGGCAGCAAATATTTGGATGAATGTGATTTATATGTCA
>JBEEMZ010000214.1:0-8773 GCA_041192405.1 Bacteroidota bacterium
TTGGAAGGAAATTACGATTCGTTGATTGCGAAAAAATCAAAGTGATAAATCATTGATAATGAATGATTTATCACTTTGATTTAAAGACAGTATGATTGCATATATTTTATTTTTTCGGCACAATCGTATCCAAATAACTCACCACTGCGCCGCCCCAAATCCCCATGCCACCATCAATATTGCTTTTCACCCGCGTATAAGACGAAAACGGACCTTGATTATTGGCATTAAACTCCAAAGTACGCCAAAAATGATATTGTGCTGCATCAATATTCATCCATTTGACGGACAACGTATCGCCGCGCCGAAATAACCCTTGTGATTTCTCCTCTTTATTAAACAAATTGAAAAGTAAGCGTTGTCCATCAATCGTTTCATCCGTGTAAACGGATTGACGACCTGCATTGTAAGATTTGCCATTCAAACCCACCAAATAGCGATAAAAATTCAATTCATTGGGAATATCTTGGAAATAAGCGCGTAATTGTGCCATCGTATCATTTTGATTGATGCCAGGCGGTTTGATAAAATACGAACTGTCAAGCGGAATGCGTTTTGGAATCGTCGAAATGGCTGTCAACGTTTTATCAGCTGTTTTGACCGTCAACCGATATGTTTTGCCAATTTGCCCTTTAATGCGCTGCGTCAAATCAAGATACAAACAGATATTAAAATTAGATTTAACACTGTCCGCGTTGATTCCAAAGATAACGGAAGCGCGTCGTTTGGTGACACTATCTAAATTCTGCCAACAAATTTCGCTTAATTTAACGGAATCCGTTCCATCTGAAAGCGTTATATCTGCATTATTTACAAATATGTTATTGGTTGTAAACTCTTTTTGAAACGGAACGGCGCGAGTCAAAATGACATAAGGCGGCAACGCCCGATTTGCATCTTTGCCAATGCCTGCTTCGATGTAACCTTCTACAACGATTTCATCTGCATTCGACTGAACACTTGGCGTAAGTTCTTTTTCGCAGGCAATCATGCTAATAAGCACGAGTAAAGAGCTTATATAATTGATTTTCATTGTTTTATATATTTTTGAATTAAGATTTTTAAGATTGATGAAACCTAAAAATCTTGATGCTTAGGTTTCTGTTGCCACTTAAAATTCCAAGTAACGGACGGAATCACTGGAAATAGCGTTACTTGAAACGCAGTTGCTTTGGCAGAACTCGCATTGACATCTGCTTTGATATTGTAATAAATGAAAAATGGATTAAATTGATTATACGTATTATAAACCCCAAAACTCCAAGTCGAAGTGAATTTTTTCTTAGAATCAGGATTTCTTGAATACGTAAAACCCATATCTAAGCGATGATACGATTGATACCGTGCACTATTGCGCGTTCCATATTCAATATTCAATTTTTGATTGATTAAAAACAAATTTTTCAAAGGCGTGTAATTATTGCCCGTTGCGTAAACATAATTGGTATTAAAATCCCATTTCCGCGATAACCGATAATTTGCCACTAACACAATATCATGTGTCCTATCGTACACCGCAGGATAAACCAAGCCATTATTAATGCTGGGAAAACTGCGTTCCGAACGCGCAAGCGTATAACCAAGCCAACCATTTAAACGCCCTTTTGCCTTTTTAATAAAAAATTCGGCTCCATACGCCCGACCTTTGCCATAAACAAACTCATTTTCAACTTCAGTTGTCGGCGATTGAACGTAATTTTCAGGATAATCAATTTGATTCCACAAATCTTTGTAATAAATTTCTACGCTCGTTTCATACATATTGTCTTGAAAATTGCGGAAATAACCTAACGCGTATTGAACGCCGCGCTGTGGTTTCACGATTGCAGAACTCGGAACCCAAATATCAGTTGGCAAGGTACTCGTCGAATTACTAACCAAATGCACAAACTGATGCGTCAAAGTGACTCCAAATTTTATAGAAGCCGTTTCTGTAAGGCTGTACTTGCCCGTCAAACGGGGGTCTAAACGCGGATAACCTTTCACAATCGAACCATCAGAATACGTTTGCCCTGTTTTTGTGGACGTGTAAGGCCCGATTTGCGCAAACCAAGTGCCACGTAATCCATAACTCAAACTTAAATCTTTGTTAATTTTATGGTCATCATTAACGTAAACAGCGATTTCATCTGCGTATTTGGGTTTCAAACCATTCGTGAAAGAACTTTCGCCATTTGTAAAAGTAGCAATATTGGGCGTAAAACGATGTTTGATGTAATTCACACCCATTTTAATATTGTGTTTGTAATTGGGAAAGTATTCAAAATCAATCTTTCCATTCCAATCGCGCACACCACTCGCCACTTTGAGTTGAAACGCTTCTTGACCGCCTTGCACCGTAAAATCATAATTGTTGTAAACGCCCGTGACGTTCATAAACAATTTTTGATTAAAAACGTGATTCCAACGCAACGTTGCGGTAGCATTGCCATAAGGAATATTGATTTTAAAACCCGTTTCCTTTGAATTAAAAACCAAAATATCCCGTCCAAAATATCCACTCAAATATAAACGGTCTTTATCCGAAAAGGCATAATTGACTTTGGCATTCAAATCGTAGAAATAATAGTTTGTTCCAGCAAATTTAGTTTTGTCAACGTATGGCTGAACCAAATCTAAAATGTAAGTGCGTCGTGTAGAAACAATAAACGAACTTTTATTTTTCTGAATCGGACCTTCTGCGGTCAATCGAGATGCAATCAAACCAATGCCGCCTTCTACACCGTAACTTTTGTTATTGCCCTCCTTCATCTGAATATCCACGACCGACGAAAGCCGCCCACCATAATTTGCAGGCATACCACCTTTAATCAAAGTCGTATTTTTAACCGCATCCGCATTAAACACCGAGAAAAAACCTAACATGTGTCCTGGATTATAAACGGGTGCTTCATCCAAAAGGACTAAATTTTGGTCGGGCCCGCCGCCGCGCACGTAAAAACCAGAACTACCTTCCCCCGCCGCCATCACGCCAGGAAGCAATTGCAACGCTTTTAAAATATCCGTTTCGCCCATCAAAGAAGGCATTTTTTTAATATTTTCAATAGGCAGCGTCACCGTACCCATTTCAGTACTTTGCACATGACTATCTTTGGGTTTGGCGGAAACGACGACTTCTTGCATGATGATACCTTCGGACAAGTCAATATTCAAATTTTTATCCGTGTCCAAGATGATTTCCTGCTCAACATTTTTATAACCAACGGAAGACCAAATAATTACATATTTGCCTTTTGGTAACGTTAGAGAATAGAACCCGTAATTATTAGAAACTGCGCCTTGAGAACGATTGGCTTGGTTGTAAATATTCGTACCAATTAAGGTTTCTCCTGTATTCACATCTTTGACGTAGCCTGACAACGTGTAATCTTGCGCAAGGCACAGGGTGGAAACTAAAAGAAAGAAAATAAGAGCTTTTGTCGAGTGCATTCTGGAAATAATTTAGTTTAAAAGTCAAGTATTTAGGACAATTTTAAACTAAAAAGGTTTTAAATAGGCGTGGACGTAATATTATTAAGATTGAATCTAAATAGAAAATATCTAAATGATAACTTGTAAACCTAAACTCTTTTTTGTGGAACACTTTTCTCGCATATTTTTTCGGGATGTTTCATTGGAGGGTCAACGTAGGTAATATTTTTCCCGCTGATTTCGCTGATTTTTTTCGCCGATTTTTGCAGATTCGGGTTCTAAGAACCTTCATTCTGCGAAAATCGGCGAAAAAAATCAGCGAAATCAGCGGGAAAAATTTAACGACTTCAAATGGACATTCCTGTAAAAGATTTCACTCGTTTATACTTTAACGTACCAACTTCATATTTTTTCAACCAGCTATCCGTTTCGTGTAGAAACATATTATCCGCAACGCCTGTTTTTTTCTCCTCATCTTTCATACTTTTCAAAACCGCCGCTTGATGAAATTGATGGAACAAACGATTAAATTCTGTCAAATAAATATCAGCTACTCGTTTATTGCCACGCATCACAAGCATATTTTCATCATTATTCACCGTTGATTTGTTGGTATAATTGGAAGAACCACTGACCACAATCGGGTCAGCACTCAACGGATCCATCAATAAAATTTTGGTATGTAAAAATTCTACATTTGAATTCAAGCGTGTCCGTCCTGTCGTTTCGGTAATAACGCTGTCCGTATCTACGCCCCAAGTCACAAAAACATGATGTTTTTCATTGAGAATCAATTCTTTAGGTTCGGTGTCGAACATCATAAAGACCAATTGACTTTTATCCGTATTATCCAAAAACGGGTCGGTCAATGTTTTGTTGATACCAAACGGAAGCGTAATACAGGAAAGCGTTTTGGCTTTATCCAACAATTCGGCATACAATTTCAATTGCGTCAAATCACTCATCGGACTAAAAAATGCCGTCGTTCCAACTGGAATTTTAGCCATATCCGATGGTTTAATAGCCGTTTGAATTTGGTCAATCGCTTTTTGATAAGTTTGATGTTTCTGTTTTTGAACCGCATCTGAATCGGTTGCCAAACCACCAGGATTTGTTTTAAGCAAATTCCAATATTCCACATATTTTGCAGCCACATTTTCATTCCGAAGCCAATGCCCGACGTTACTATGTCCGTGAATGCCCGCAAAAGTAATGTTCGTAGAACCCGTCCAAACGGCTTTGGGTTTACCGCCCTCTGCAAACACCATAAATTTATTATGTTGAATCTCTTTGGGATTTGCGGTGCGTTCAATGATATTTTGGATTGGGAAACTTGCTTTATGAATCGCTTCGAGACTCTCATCACGCGGTTGACTCGGAGCTTTTTCAGAAACTTTCATATCCAAAATAATTTGAACATCAACGCCATCTTCAATCGCTTTTTTCAACGCTTGCAACACAGGCACAAAACTAAATTCGTAAAAACAGCAATATAAAGTATCGCCTTTTTTCGCTTGCGCAATGAATTTGAACAAAGCCGCCGACAAATCACGGCTCAACCAAGCCAAACCTTCTGATTTTTTAGGTTCTTTCAGGGCAAGCGGATGGACTTTACCAAATTTCTCATTGTAAGCGCGACTGCTCGCCGTACCACGATTGAAAAACACATCATGTTCTTGGTTCGTGAAAAGCGGCTCCATTGTGACCATCATTTTAATCGGTTTGCCTTGTTTCAGTGCGCCGACCGTTCCAGTCATAGGATAGAAAAAATATTCATACGATTGGTCTGCTTTGAGCGACATGTCATCCCAAACAAAACTTTGCATCGGATGTTCGAGCGTGCTAACAGTTGTAGCTGCTGTTGGCGTAGGAATCAATTGTTCAAAAACCTTGAAACCTGTTAAAAATTTTCGTTCCTTAGTAACCAAATCATTGCGTTCAATAGCGAAACCAAGCAAACCTGTTGTATTTGCTTTTTCAAAATCAATGGCAAAAGAAATGGTGTTCGTGCCTGTGACGGCATAAACGGTGTAGCCGTTTGTAGTGCTGGATTTAAACCGCATGGAAAATAATTTGAGTTGAGTAAATTTTTGTTACGGAGTTTGCTTTTAAATCAAAAGATTATTTGGAGCCGTGTTTGTTAACACATTTTCGACGCAAATATATAAAATTGCTTATTCATTTGCCGCGAATTACCCGAATTTTCACAAAATTTACTTTTTTAGAACCCAAAAACAAGTCAACAAAAAACATTTATTGACTCTGAAAAGCATAGCTTATTCCGAAATCCGAAATCCACCTTCCGAAATCTTTTCGTAATCTTCCCAAAAATCAATGTCTTGAAAAACGCCTTTCGTCGCTAATTCGACCGTTAAAATGGCATCTGCATTAGCCATAACAATCTCTTTACAACCATCAGGCGCGTCATGTGCGAGCAATTTGGGTTTAAAATGGTTGGAAAACAACATTGGATTGCCTCGTTTCCCAGACAAAACAGGTGCAATAATTAACGGTTTCTGATTTGTAAACCATTGATTTTCAAATTGTTGTGCCAATAATTGATACATTTCAGGTTTGATAAAGGGCATATCTGAAAGGGCAATCATGTACGCAGCTGCATCATCATCTACGTTTGACAATCCTGTTTGAATCGAACCCGTCATGCCCGTTGCATAATTTGGATTGAAAACCATTTCAATAGGATAACCTTCCAAAACTTTTTGAACCTGTTCCGATTGATGCCCTGTAACAACGATTATTTTGCCAATGTTGGCTTGAATCAAATTTTCTATGGTCATTTGAACTACCGTTTTGTTTTTAAATGGTAATAATAATTTATTAACACCGTTCATACGACGCGATACACCTGCGGCAAGGAGAATGATATTTAATTTCATAAGCAAAATTTTATCGTTAAACAAAAATACCTTTAAATCGTTGCGAGATAATTTAACACAAATTGTGGCGATTTTGCGCAAATTTAAAGCTATTTTATATGAAAGGCTGCTTTGAAATGATGAGCAAAAACACCGTAGGGTAGGTCGTGACCTATCCGTTGCATTGCATTCCCAATTGCTCACAATTATTTGAAAATGAATGAATTATAAATAATTTTAAATTCAATAAAAGGTCAGGTCACGACTTCAATAAAAGGTCAGGTCACGACTTCAATAAAAGGTCAGGTCACGACTTCAATAAAAGGTCAGGTCACGACCTGACCCTACGATATGATTTTTAAAATTCTAATTGATGTGACTCACTTTGTGAATATCCAGAAGCCGATTTCGGATATGAGCGATTCGATTTAAATCTTGTTCATGTTCAATGATTCCATGAATGTTCTGCTTTTGAAGAGCTGCCCAATCTGCTGCAATCAGCGTAATGGCGTGTTGAATGCCTCCATCCGAATGAACTTTCGCCCATGTTTCTACGATTTGAATCGCTTCTTGTATTTTATCCTTGCTCACCTGTACGCGGACGGATTCCTGCAAATCATGGAGCATCATTTTTAAATAGTTGTTTTTTGCAGCATCTTTATCTGAAAATTGAACGGTTGGATTGGTTTTCTTAAAGATTTCAAATCCCGAAAAGGGAATCAATTGTCCTGTTACGTCCACAATCAATTGATTTTCAGACGGATGCGCTTCTACATCTTGTCTGAAACAGTAATTTTCGCCATTAAAACTCACTTTTTCCCGAATATTGAGATCCTTTTGCAATTCATCTAAAAGGTTTCGGATTTTATCCAACAAAACGGTGCCGCCATGCGTAACGCGCACGTAAATCGTTTGTTTAGTGCATTTCACTAAGGCATAATGCCCGTTTTCGTGCAGGAAAATCCCTAATTGCCAAATTTCGCGCAATTCTGCCAAATATTGCGTTTTGACGATGAAACTTTGCATGATGCCGTAATGCAAAAAAGCATGTTCATACGTCAAATACCAATTATTTGTTTTATTTAAATAACTGTCTTCGATACTTTTAGGCATGTCTTCACACATCATTTGCGGCGCGATAAAATGCCGTTTGTCAAAAGGCAATTGCCTGATTTGGGCATCTTCTAACTGCGGATAGGCTCTTGGAGTGGTTTCAAAACACAAATTACAGGAGAGCATAAAGTCAACAAATAATGTTTGTTCTGCTACAGCATAATCATCGCCCCAAATATCGCCCAAATCTGCCCCTGTAAAGCGTCCTTGCGCTTGTTGAATGTCATAATAAGTTCTATTGCGTTTGCCCTTTTCGGTTTTACGGCGAAAGAGCGTATAGACGGCATGGATTGCCCAAGCTTGGTCTAAAATGACTTTATTGGCAAAATAGCTTTCTTTGTAATACACAACGCCCGTGAAAACCAACCAATTATTTAAAATATCCAGTGCTTCTTTTGCTTCAAAATCGGCTGCTAAGGTCAAATAGTCCTCTGAATCCATTGTTTTTTTGCCTTTTTCTTGCAAATCGCGTAAATTTTGACGCAATTTTGCCCAATGCACTGGAATTTCATTTTTTTGATTGCCTTTGGATTTGATGGCAGCCCGCATCGCTGATAACACGCAGTTGTACCCACTCATATCCGCGTCTTCGATACTGGAATCAACGGATTTAAACACCAAATATTCAACCGATTGTTTATAATTTTGGGCGATTTTGCCGATTTGGGCTTGTGCGTCTAAGGTATCGGATGTATTCGGGGCGGCTTTGGTTTGAATGACAATCATGGGACTTTTTTTGCCTTGACTTTTGGCGTAATCCAACCAATACGGGAGTTTATGATTTTCATATTGATGGGTTTGACCATCTTCATCACAACTCGTATAATCACTTTTTTCGGTATGTAAGTCCCACAGAATCAAATACAAAGCATTGGTTTGTAAAAACAATCGGTGCGTTGCGTGATAAATATCTTGTCCGCCAAAATCCCATAAATTGAAAAGATAGGACTCTTTAAAATGGTCATGTTCAAATCGTTTTAAGGAAATACCATGGGTCGAATCCCACACTTTTTGAAATTTATTGTGAACCAATCGTTCAACCATGCAGCTTTTGCCGACGTTGCCATTGCCAATCAATAACACTTTATATTCGTTGTCCAAAACCGCCCCTTTTTCCAAACCTGCATAATAATTGCGTATTGATTCTAAACAATTTTCGTCATTCGCTTGGGTAAAACCCATAATATAATTAGGCAAAGGATTGTTTGCCAAACGCAATATTTCAAGGCTGCTTTTTGTAAAATCGTGTGAAGTTTGACGAAATTGATTTGTTGCTAAATGCAGCGTTTTCAATTCTTTTAAATTCGATAAGTCAATGGTTGTCAATTGATTATCATTCAAATACAAATAATTTAAATCATTAAAATGACCTT
>JBEEMZ010000215.1:0-8683 GCA_041192405.1 Bacteroidota bacterium
ACTCTCAGTTTCTTTGATCGAAATTCATCATCTCTTTTAGATTTGCATCGCGGAGAATTAGTAGCTTTAGATGCTCCTTTTGTAGCTGGTAAATTACAAAGCGTTGCACCTGCTCAAAATGAGACAGGCAAATGGTTTTTTGCTGAATTTCCAATGATATATGACCCTTGCACTTGTAATTTTAATACTAAATTATTCGTTCATATTGAGAATATAGTTGTCACTAACATTCAGCTGAACGGTAGTGTATCGGGGCAGTTAGTTACCAATAACGCAAACTGGGCACAACAGGAACAAGGTAACAACTTTGCTTTTTCTGATGGAATAGATGCTGGAAAAAAGTATGTTAAATTCTTTTCGACAATGGATAAATTTATTACAGATTCTAAAAAAGCCATTGAAGTAAACAATATCGCAAGCGCGTCTGCTAAACAATCCTCTGCAAATGCTATCATTCGCTTAGGAAATTTGGTAAATGGCAACTTAGGATTACTAAAAACAGGTATTCGTTCAGTTCCGTATGTGAATTTAGCATTAAGCGCACTGGATATATTTACAACTGGCGGCAATAGCAGTCCTCAAAAAGTATCAATGATGCCTATGACGCTTACCGCAGATTTGAAGATTCAAGGGACTTTGGTTAACGAAACCGATTATTCACAACTTTTAATGTATAATCCAGGTTCTCCTGCTGGCAATACACCTTCTCAATATTCAAAATATAATGAAGTTTTAGGTGTATTTAATTTGTTAGAAACGCCAGAACTGACGATGACAGAGCAAGTATTTACAGAAGCATCTGGGGATAGGGAAACAGAATCGCGCACGTTCAAATTAGCAAAACCTATAAAATATGTTTTGAATCCCGCGTCTGGTTTAGAAGTGCAAGATGTGCAACTTGCATTTACAATGCGTAATACAGATATTACAAATACAAATAATTTCACAAACATTATCAGTACAACTGATTTTGTAGATGGATTTCGGGAATCACCTGTCGGTTTTTACCGAACCAATTCATACAAATACAGAGTGCCAGAAGGTAAAATAGCGGTTAAAATCATCTTAAATTTGCGTCGAAAAGATGGTTTAGGAGAAAATATACTTTCATCCGTTACTTTTCCAGCAAAATTTACAAATGCACAAACAACTTGCACAGGTTGTTTTGCACCCGCATCTTTACCCGAAATAAAAGGACTCTGCCAATCGGCAGTATATCAAGAGGGTCGCTTGAAATTGCAACGGAATAACGGCAAGCCGCCGACCGTACAAAATATTAATTTTACGGTTGCTCCAAATCCTGCAAATGATGTTGCTCTAATCAACTATGAGGTGGGAACAAGCAAACATGTCAGAGCCTATATTACAGATATTACGGGGCGCATTGTTTCTGAACTCTTTGAAGAACAAAAAGAAACGGGTAATTATTCTGTGACAGTGCCAACCTTATCACTCAATACAGGTATGTATCTGTTTGTTTTGGAAGCTGATGGAGAACGCCATTTTCAAAAAGTGTTTATAAATCATTCGTTTTAGTATATAATTTTACTGATAATATGATTTGATTTTATAATAGTGGGGAAATAATTAAAAATTATTTTCCCACTATATTTTACAATAAATTGATAATCAATTGTTTATGTTTTTTAAATTGCATTATTTTTTTATAACAAATTTATCCTTCTCTCGCTCAATTGCCCGAATTTCCGCCAAATATTGTACAGTTTGAATCACGCGTGCACGGTCTTTTTCTGCAAACGCATCCACAATTTCTCTAATGGAAAGTGGGGTTGGCGCAATCAATTTTAAAATTTTATGTTTTAAAATTTCCAATTCAGAAGTAGTCAAAACCGTTTTTTGTTTGTTCAAACACACGTCGCACACGCCACAATTCTCCGCATCTTCTTGTCCAAAATATTCCAACAATTGCCGACTCCGACATATTTCAATTTCTGCATATTCAATTGCTTTTTTAACCCGATGCGTCTCGCGTTTTTTCCGAAACATATAGCGCGACCAATCAATTGTCAACCAATTTTGGTCAGCGCGTGCGCGCACGAAGGTCAATTGTGGTTTATCTTTTTTGCGGCGATAATCAATAATGCCATCATTATGCAAATGGAATAAACCTTTTTCAGTCACATCAATCGGCATTTTAACGAAACCTGCCAATTTATATTCGGCTACATTGCAATAATTGGTTAAAATTCCTTGATGAAGGCGCAATAAACCTTGTAAAATTTTCTCAATGCCCCCACCAATTCTTAATTGATAATCATAAAGTTGTTGGCGTTCGACCAAAATTTTAACGGTAGAAAGTTCAAAAACACTGTCCGAAAGGCTTAACCAACCATCTTGTTCCAAAATTTTAAAACAAGAATGCGTTTTCAAAGCGTCCAAACCATAACGCTCGCAAAACGGAATTAATTCAAAATCAAAACTTTCGCTCAAACCACTGCCCACAGGCATTTGCAAATAATTCCCAACCGCCGCATAAACCTGCCGAATTTCCTTCATTTCAGGAAAATCATTGACCAATTGTCGCTCCAAACCCGCCGCATCATTTTTATCATATAATAAAACGGCATAAGATTTTTTGCCATCGCGCCCGCCTCGACCCGCTTCTTGAAAATACGCTTCGGGCGAATTCGGCAAATCCACATGCACAACCGTTCGGACATCAGGTTTATCAATGCCCATGCCGAAAGCATTCGTTGCAGCCATAATACGTATTTTGTTATTAATCCATGCGTCTTGTTTGGTAGAACGCTCATCGGGCGTGAGTCCTGCGTGATAATAGTCAGCTAAAATGCCATTTTTAGTTAAAAAATCTGCAATTTCTTTGGTTTTGCGGCGATTTCGGGTGTAAATAATCCCACTACCTGGCACTTTTTGCACAATTTCCAACATTTTAGTTTCTTTATGTTCCGCATGACGCACGACATAAGCGAGATTCGGACGACTAAAATCTTGTTTAAAAACTTGACTATTTCTACGAAATTCTAATTTTTTTTGAATATCTTCAATGACATCAGTGGTCGCCGTTGCCGTCAACGCCAGAACAGGAACCGTTTTTAACGCAGCTCTAATATTCGCAATTTCCAAATATGATGGACGGAAATCATATCCCCATTGCGACACACAATGCGCTTCATCAATCGCTAACAGATTGATATTCATGCGTTTAAGGCGCACTTGAGCGATTTCGGTCATCAATCGCTCAGGCGACATATATAGAAATTTATAACCTCCAAAGACTGCATTATCTAAAATTCGGTCAATCGCCCGATACGACATGCCTGAATAAATTGCCGCCGCAGGGATACCTCGTTGCAACAAATTGTTTACTTGGTCGCGCATTAATGCAATCAATGGCGAAATCACAATACAGATGCCATCTTTTTGTAATGCGGGCACTTGGAAACAAATACTTTTGCCGCCGCCTGTGGGCAGTAACGCGAGGGTATCTTTACCATCTAAAACAGATTCTATAATTTCGCGCTGTCCAGGTCGGAATGTATCATAATTCCAATATTTTTTTAATATAATTTCGGGTGTCATTTTTTTTTAAACACATAGGTTCATAGAAAATATAGATTTTTAAACACATGTGTTTATAGAGAGCATAGATAAAAGACCTATGTGTCCTATGTCGATATGTGTTTCCCTAAAAATCGGTGTACAACAAATATTTTTTTCGAATAATTTTAAATTTTTTCAAACCATCTTGCCAACTTGCTCGAATCTCCTCAGCCGATTTACCTTCTATCAATTGTGTGCGCAATTCCGTCGTACCTGACAATTTGTCAAAAAAATTGCCTTTTAAGAAAAATGCATTCTTATCTGGAAAATTTTTATACGCATTAATTAAATACGATAAATTAATTTGTCGCTCATTATGCAATTTGTCCAACTTTAAATTGGATAAATCCCATCCATTGCAAATTTTATTCTTATGTGGTGGTTCTTTCGCGCCTTCATTCGGAACAGGCGTAAATGCAAAATCGGTTTTAGGAAAATTCGGTGCACCATAAACTTGAAACTGTTTGTTGGTTCCGCGCCCCAAACTCACATCCGTACCCTCAAAATAACAAAGCGATGGATACAAATAAATAGACCGCAAATTCGGCAGATTCGGCGAAGGCTTCACAGGCAACTCGTACGCCTTATTATGATTATAATTCAAACAAGGAATAATCGTCAATTGACATTTTACCTTTTGACTCAACCAACCTTCCTCATTTAACATTTTCGCATACTCAGCTATAGTCATCCCATACACAATTGGAATGGGCTGCATTCCTACGAATGATTTTAAAGACTTATCCAAAATGGGACCATCCACATAATGTGCATTAGGATTGGGTCTGTCTAAAACGATAACTGGGATTTTTTGTTCTGCGCCAGCTTCCATGACGTATTGCAACGTCGAAATAAAAGTGTAAAAACGAACCCCTACATCTTGAATATCAAAGAGTAATACATCAATATTTTTTAAATCTGAACTATCAGGTTTATTTTTTTTGCCATAAATCGAAATAATAGGCAAACCCGTTTGCGCGTCCCTTGAATTATTCACTTTTTCGCCCGCGTCCGCTTTGCCCCGAAAACCATGTTCGGGCGCAAAGATAACACCTACTTTGACACCTTGTTGCACAAGTGTATCCACTAAATGTTTATTTTGAATCATAGACGTTTGATTCACGACCATTCCGACTTTTTTGCCTTTCAATAAGGGCAAATATTCCGAAAAACGCGCTGCGCCAACAACTATTTTAAGTTTCGTATCAACGATTTCGCCGCTTTTAGTAGAAAGATTATCGCTATTTGACTTCAACTTTGGGTTGCAAGCGACGCAAAAAAGCAATATCATTGCCCAAAAATACGAAAAATTGTAAAAAGAATGTATTTTTGTTCGTTGTTTTAGAGAATTCATTTTAAAATAAAAAGTTTAAGATTAAAAAAAGATGCCGATATACGCCATTATTGATATTGAGACGACGGGCGGCGCGGCGGCGCAAGACCGCATCATTGAAATCGCGATTGTCCTGCACGACGGGACAAAAATGGTGGAGACTTTTGAAAGTTTAATCTTTCCAGAGCGCACAATTTCGGCTCAAATTACGAAAATCACGACAATCACCAATGAAATGGTTGAAAATGCCCCAAAATTCTATGAAGTGGCTAAAAAAATTGTCGAAATGACTGAAAATACCATTTTTGTCGCGCATAATGCCCAATTTGATTACCGTTTTATAGTGGAAGAGTTTAAGCGATTAGGTTTCACGTATGAAAGAGAAGTGTTATGTACAGTGAAATTGAGTCGGCGCGCTTTTCCACAATTAAGTTCACATTCGTTGGAAAACTTGATTAAACATTTTAATATCATTGTGACGGATAGGCATCGCGCTATGGCAGATGTGATGGCGACAATGGACGTTTTTGAGCGTATTTTAAAACAAAAAATAGATTTAAAATTGCCTTCTAAAACGGATGCGAAGTGGGTAACTAAACCTAAAATTGAAAAAGACTTGCCTAAATTAAGTGAATTTCCAATGGAAAAGTTGCGAGATTTGCCTCGTGCATGTGGCGTATATTATCTGCACGATAAAACAGGAAAAATCATTTTCATCAACAGAAGCAATGATATTCAACGAAGTGTATATGAGCATTTTACAGATGTGTCTGCAAAAGGTTTGGAAATTCAAACCAAAATTGGTACGGTGAGTTGTCAAGTGACGGGTGGAAAATTAATGGCAAAATTGATTGAATTGCACGAAACGCAGCGATACCAACCCATTTTCAATGCTAAACCGCGAGAACATTTTCCGTATGGTATTTTCAAATTTCGGAATCAGCAAGGATTTTATCATTTTTTTGTGGCAAAAAAATCAGCAGTTGCGGATTCCTTGAATGTGCTTTGTGCTACCTTTGCTACGCATCAAGAGGCAACCGCTTTTCTGAAAATTCAAATAGATGCGTTGGAATTATGTGAACATTTTGCTTACGCGCCTGAAAGAAAAGGTGCCTGTTTTGGGCATTTTGTAGGGCGTTGTAAAGGTGCTTGTGTAGATAAAGAATTGCCTGAAACTTATAATAAGCGAGCAAATATTTTGAAAAATGACCTTTTTTTAGAATATCCTTTTGATTTTTTTGTTTTAGAAGCAGGAAAAACAGAGGAGGAATGTAGTTTGATTTTGATTGAAAAGGGGCAATATCGGGGTTATGGCACGGGGTGGAGAGTCGATTTAAAAACATTTGACGATTTGTTTTATACGATTGCGCCCTATCCTGATAATGAAATTGTAAAACAATTGGTATATGAGCATTTAAAACAAAACAAACATATTATCGAAATTGCGAACACATAGGGATATAGGGGACATAAGCGCATTCATTTTGTGAAATAAAAAAATGAATCTATGTCTCTTATGTACCTATGCGTTCGCAAAAATAAAAAACTTTTTTATGAAAATATTAAAAAAATTCCCTTTTCAACTCCTTTTTGCTTGTTTTTTATGGGCGGGATGCGGCTCGGATGAGGGCGAAACGGTCAAAATGGCAGGTAAAGATGGTTCGATTGATGCTGCTGAGTTTCAAAAAATCGCTGCAATATTACGAAAAGACCGTCGTGGCGCGGCACAGTACAAAACCGATGAAGCTGTTTGCAATTTCATCCGTGCGCAGGTGAAGCGCGGGACGACTTGCGCTCCTTGTGGTAATGCAGCCGCAACCGATGCTTCTTCTAATCCTAACACATCGCCTGCAAAAGCGGCTTCAACTATAAAACCTGTTTATAATGCGTACATCGAAAATTCGATGAGCATGGATGGTTATGTCAATGGAAGCACGGAATTTAAAAACGCCATTTATGGTTTTTTGTCAGATATTCTATTGAAAACCAATGGTTTAACAGATTCATTAAATTTGTTTTATGTGAATTCTGAAATGTTCCCATTCAAAGAGGATGTGCGTGATTTCATTGAAAATTTGAATCCTGCCTCGTTTAAAGCGCGTGGTGGAAAACGCAGTTCGAGCGATATTGGGTTGGTTTTAGAAAAAATAGTGCAACAAACGAATCCTAATAAAGTTTCGTTAATGGTTTCGGATTGTGTTTTTTCGCCTGGTAAAGGCAAAAATGCAAAAGATTATTTGGTTTCGCAAGGAATTGGCGTGAAGCGAGCGTTTGCGGATGCATTAATGCAACATCCGAATTTGGCAACGGTTGTGATTCAATTAAAATCGTCTTTTTCAGGGAGCTATTATGATTATGAAAATCGCCCTGTCGCGCTGAATGCGAAGCGACCTTATTATATTTGGTTGATTGGCAATGATTTAAATATTAAAAAATTATTTGAAACGATTGATGTCAAGCAAATTAAAAGTGGTGGTATTGCTGCCATTTATGCGATGTATCCTTCTGGAAACGCCGCAACGCCTGCGTTTAAAATTTTGCGAACAGACAAAATGGGCAATTTCGATTTAGACCGAAATAATCCGCAAAATGCCGTTATTGACGCAAAAGTGGCTGACCGAACTGAAAATGCAGGTCAATTTCAATTAGCGGTCGGGATTGATTTGTCAAAAACGGGTTTGAGTGATGATTTTTTGACGGAATCTAAAAATTATCGTATCAATGCAGATAATTATACGATTGCGATTCAAAAAATTCCTGAACAAGAGAAACGAAATGACCCTGCGTTAACAACTTTCTCGCATAAGCTACTTTTAAATACAAAAAGTTTAAAAACACAAGCTATTACGATTGAATTATTGCCTGCTTTGCCAACTTGGGTAACGGCTTCAAATTCAGAAGATGACCGTCAACAATCTGGCGATGAATTGAATAAAACTTTTGGAATCAAATACTTAGTGGAAGGTATCTCAGACGCTTATGCATCGCAATCGAAAGGGCAAAATGCTTTTTTTAGTATAAAACTCAATATCAAAAAATAATTTTAAAACTTTTAGTTTAAATATGAAAGACGTTTTTGCAAAACTTTATGAATTGATGAAGTCGTTTTACGGCAGCAATTTGGCAGACCACCTATACGGGATTGATGAAAAAGGTGAGTTTTCGCGCAACGCGTTGTATAGCACCATTGGCATAATGATGTTGTTAAGTACGATTTTAGGCGTTGCGATGTACTATTTTTTCTTGAATAGCTACCTCAATACGGCGCGATATAGCAAAGGTCGTTGGTGGGCGGGCGTGTTGCTTGCGTGTTTGGGATTTAACTTTTTTATAGGTTTTTACCTGCCTTATTTGGACAAAGATCATGGTGATATTGTGAATGTTAAAATTGCAGAAGCTGTTGGTAATCAACAGTTTATAGGTTTTGGATTTGCTAATTTGATGTGGTCATTATTGTTGTTTTTGATATTTTCTTTCAGCGTGAAACGGTGGAGTACCAATGCTTCAACCACGCCATTTTAAGGAAATGATGAATTATAAATAATTGAAGTTACTACTCACTCCATTTTTTTTGCCACAAATTACACGAATTTTCCACAAATTATTAGTGAGAATTCGTGGAATTCGTGAAAAAAATAAAATGAGTAATAACTTCGATTATTTAGTTTTATTTACACTACTGAGTTGTTAAAGATTTAATATGTAAATAATTGATTATCAATCTATTTTTCCCCGCAGATTTCGCAGATTTTCCCGCAGATTCTCGCG
>JBEEMZ010000216.1:0-8623 GCA_041192405.1 Bacteroidota bacterium
AAAAATTTTTTGAAATTATATTTCAAAAAATCAAATAAATCAATGCTTAATATTGCATTTCAATAGCCACTTTTTATTTAGACTATGTATGAATAAGCAAAGGTATGACAATCTTACAAAATCCAAGCTATTTTTTTATCAAATTCTTGAAACGGTGCATTTTTATAATTCAAAATGTTATTTGACGAAAAAACAATATATTAACACTGTGTTAACATAGCATACTGAATCATTGAAATATCTTTATACCGTTAAATGGTATAATTTAGCATACATAAGGTTTTAGGGTCAAAAATGTTAAAGAAACGTTAAAAAAACGTTAAAGCAACGGATTAAAAACCAAAACTTGCAAAGAAAATTACGCCGTTTCAGTTGAATCGTCGTAACTTCCACGCTCAATTAATTATCAGTATGGTTAAGGACGCTCAAAAGTACGCACTACGTGGAGTTTCAGCCACAAAACAAGAAGTGCATAATGCTATTCAACAGTCAGACAAGGGATTGTTTCCGACTGCTTTTTGTAAAATTTTGCCCGATTTTGCCGCGCAAGATGCTGCTTTTTGCAACATCATGCACGCAGACACAGCAGGTACAAAAACAGCTTTGGCATATCTCTATTGGCGCGAAACAGGCGATTTAAGCGTCTGGAAAGGCATCGTGCAAGATGCTATCGTCATGAATCTTGACGACATGGCCTGTGTAGGTTGTACCAATGATTTTATCCTATCCTCTACGGTCGGCAGGAATAAACGCTTGATACCGGGCGAGATTATTCGCACTATCATTGAAAGTGCCACCGAATTTGCCGATAAAATGCGAACTTTTGGAGTAAATATCCACTTGGCAGGTGGCGAGACCGCTGATGTGGGTGACATTGTGCGAACCATTGATGTAGGCTACACCGCTTTTGCGCGGATGAATCGCAACCATTTAGTGGTCAATAAGATACAAACGGGTGACTTGATTGTTGGCTTTGCGTCAGACGGTAAAGCGACTTATGAAGACGAATACAATGGGGGAATGGGTTGTAATGGCTTAACTTCTGCTCGACATGATATTTTACATCAGATGTATGCGGAAAAATATCCAGAAACCTTTGACCCTGGATTGCCCGCAGAAGTGCTTTACTTAGGTAACAAAAAATTAACAGATACGTTTGTCGTTGATAACCATACCTTAACTGTTGGGAAATTGATATTATCCCCGACACGCACGTATCTTCCCGTATTAACAGAGATTTTAAAGCATTATCGCACTTCGATTCACGGTATGATTCACAATACTGGGGGTGGGTTGACAAAAGTTTTGAAATTTGTAGAAAACGTACATATTATCAAAAATAATTTGATACCTACGCCGCCCCTCTTTCAATTGATACAAGCAGAATCTAATACGGATTGGCATGAGATGTATCAAGTGTTTAATATGGGCAACCGATTGGAAATTTATACCGATGAAAAAAGTGCTATGGAGCTAATTGACATTGCAGGAAAATTTAATATTAGAGCGCAAATCATTGGTCACGTAGCGGCTAATCCGAAAGGAGAGCGATTAACGGTACAAAGCCCTTACGGAATTTTTAAATACTGATGAAGTGTTTGACAACCGCACCGGCTTAGACATGAACATAATTGGAATTTTTAACAAAACAAAACTCCAAAAGAACAAGCATTAAACAAATGTTGCAAGTAAAATAGTTACCTACTGTGACGATAGTATCCCTATTTTGTTTACACACATTTGATTTATTTTATGTCTAAATGGTTAAGTCATGAAAACAAACAATCATATTACAAATTTGACGGCTTTGTGCCCTAAAAATAACGAATCAAAATGTTGAGAAAACTTCCTATACTCATTATATTAAGTCTTGCCACGCAATTTTTATTTGCCAAAGCGCAGGATGAAGTCATCATTATTGGACAAATAGATGATGCACTTGCACGCACCGTGCTTTTCAGTTTTAAGAAAAACCCATTCACAGGCGAACAAGCGGTTTTTGAAGCCGTGACGAATGAAGATAAACAATTCGTCACGAAGGTAAAACTCAAGCAGCCTTCTGTTGTGGTGATGAAATATCAGAATCGAGCGATGCGCTTATATCTGAGTCCTGGCGATACGCTCAAACTTCGTTTCAATGGCGCACGCCCTTTGGAAACGGCTACATTTGATGGCAGTACAGGACAGATTGCATTACAAAATACCTATATGCAGCAATCTCTGGTGCGTTTCTCTGATTGGTTGGATGAAAGTTTTTTATCAAATCTACTTCATAATCGTACCTCAAGGGAGTATTACGAATACATTGAGGGCATTTATAAACGCAAAAAAGAGTTTTTAGACACTTATCCACAAGAGAAAAAAGAATTGTTTTCTGAACATTTTTTGGATTACATTAATTCAGATGTGGAATATTGGCGGGCATTTCATTTGATGAAATATTATGATGTGTTTGGTTTGAATAATAGTGTACATCCAATTAGTGATTATTATTTTAATTTTATCTTTGAAGTAGATAATATGAATTTCAAAGCATTGAATAATGATTACTATATAAGTTATATTGAGATTTTTCTTAAATATTGGAAAGAAAAGAGTAAAGAAGGACAAGCACTTTCCACTCAACCTGATGTAGTGGAGGAAAAAACGCGGGTTGAACGAATCGTAAAACCACCTTTTGTCAATACACGCGTTTTAGAAGAGCCGTTTGCGACGGAAAAAACCATTTCTTGGTTGACAAAAGGCGAAGAAGCGATTTATTTAAATTTGCATACAGCCGAAAAATTTAAATATGTTGGGCATGATACCATTTTTGAAGACACCTATTATAAGGTGCAAACAATGGATAATAAAATTGGTTGGGTGCCCGCAAGTTTAGTGAATTTAGAGGAGAAAACCAGAGTGATTCGCACGATGCGGATGCGCAATTGTTTAGACCCTACTTCGCCTTTATGTGGTTTTGACACGCACTTATCGGGCAAAGTGTTGTATTTCATGGTAGCAAAAGACATTATGTTTAGTGCTTTGAATGATTCCGAAGCAGCGACAGAACAACGGATTAAAGATTTCAATGTTAATAATTTGTATCCAGAATTTACAGAATTATTGAATATTGTTTTTCAAAATCTTAAAGCGGATAAAATAAGTGGTAATAATCGTTTACGCGTTCCTGATTATGTAGATTTTAATTATCATACGATGGAGCCTTATTTACTGGCGAATGCCTTGTATAAATTAAAGCCTGTATCTATTCCATTACCGCCTGAATCTATTGCAAGTCAGCAAACGAATGATAAACAAGATGATGCTGAAAAGAAGAAAAAAGCAGCACAAGAAGCCGCTTTAGCTGTTCAAAGACAAAAGGAATTAGATGAGCAAACAAGAAAAGCTGCTGTAATTGCAGATGCTAAAATACGTGAGGCGAAGAAAATGGAAGAGGCTATAGCAGAAGCAAAGAAATTGGAAGATGCTAAAATTGTTGAAGCAAAAAGAATGGAGGATGCTAAAATAGCTGCAATAGAAACGAAAAGAATAGAGGATACTAAAAGAATAGAGGATGCTAAAATAGCTGTAATAGAGGCGAAGAAAATGGAAGATGCTAAAATGGATGCAAAAAAAATGGAAGATGCTAAAATAGAAGCACAAAGAGTTGCAGATGCCAAAGCACGTCAAGCACAAGCAGAAATAGAGGCTTTAGCAAAAGTAGAAGCTGCTGCTAAGACGCGTGAACTTGAAATTGAAAAGCGTATTAAAGAGAAAAGAAACCAATATGTTGCTGACAGTGTTAAAGCAGCAGCAGCGATTGCAGTGAACCAAAAAGATAAAGTGGAGCAAGCGCAACACAACAAAGAGGTTGCTGCTCAAATTGCAAAAGAAAACAATGAGTTAGCAGAATTAAGACGGGAGAAAGAAGAAATTAAGGAACAATTGAAGCAGCAAAATGCCAAAATTGTAGCAGATAAATTACAAGCGGAAAAAGATGCCAAAATTGCGGCGCAAAAATTAGATGTAGAAAGAGCGAAAGTGGCAGCAGCAGAAAAAGCAGCTAAAATTAAAGCGGACGAACTTGAAGCTGAAAAGGTTAAAATCGCAGCAGCTAAATTAGCAGCAGAAAAAGCAGCTAAAATTAAAGCGGACGAAATCGCAGCGGCTGAAAAAGCAACTGCTAAAAAAGCTGCTGAACTTGCAGTTGCAGAAAAATCAGCAAATGAAAGAGCCGCTAAAATTAAAGCTGATGAAATCGCAGCAACTGAAAGAGCCATCAAAGTTAAAACAGAGACGCCTACAAATGCTCCTACACCTGCCATTCAAACGGCTCCAAGTATTGCAGCAACAGATGGTATTCAGTTAGTTTCGTCTAAACCAGGTATTGAGCTTGATAATTCGATAACCGCAGTTCCACTTGACGCAACGACTTATAAGCCAGGCGCAACCGTTCGTTTTGACGGGATGTTAATTAATGAAGGTGTGCCACCGTTTAGCTTTGTGGATATTAATGGCAAAGAAATTAGACAACCTGATTTGTTGGGCAAAGTGGTGTATATTGATTTTTGGGCAACTTGGTGTGCGCCCTGTAAAGAACATATTCGCTACATTCAGTCAACCATTGAAGAAACAAAAGATAAAGATATTGTGTATTTGTTCATATCAGTGGATAAAGACCCAAGCAAATGGCGCAATTATGTGAAAGATAATAATCTTGGTGGTATTCACGTCAATGATCAACAAGGTTTAGTCTCTATGTATTGGAATATTCAAGCGTTGCCGAATTATTTTTTATTGGGCAAAGATGGACGCGTTGCAATCAATTCATTTATCAAATCTAAAAAAACTTTGGAGGATATGATAAAATATTTGTTAGCTACCAATTATCAAGGAGAGAAAAGATAATGCTGGTTAAGAAGGACGGTTTTAGATTTATAGCTTCCTAAATATTTGATTATCAATATTTTATAAAGTTATAAATATAGAATCTATTTTTTTTAATAAATTTGGTATGCGATTTGTTGCAATAAAAATAATGTAATTTTACAACAAAGTCGAAAAAAAAATTAAAAAAATTGCAAAAAAAATTTGTTTGTTTAGACAAATGTTGTAACTTTGCAGTACCAAAGCGGGAAAGGTAGTTAAAATGTTAATTATCAATTAATTTTGTTAATAGTTGCATTGTTGTACTAACTCGTTTTCAAAAAAATTGCGGAATTAGTCGTTTTGACATAATTAAAGATAAAGTGTTTTGAAGGTTGAAGCCGTTTCGATGACCCATTCATCGGACGGCTTTTTAGTTTTAAGTTAGTTAGTTGGTTAGTTAAAATATTGATAATCAATACTCTAACCAACCAACTAACTAACTTAAAACAAACCATGCAATTCAGCGCGCACATTATTCACAATTTTCCCTAAATCTTCTTTCCGATTCAAAAAATCTACTTTATCAGAATCAATAATTAATAATTTGCCTGCTTTGTAAGTCGAAATCCATTGATTGTAACGGTCATTCAGTTTTTTCAAATAATCAATACTGATACTGCCTTCGTACTCGCGCCCGCGTGCTTGAATATGCGAAACCAATGTTGGAATACTCGCTTTTAAATAAATTAACAAATCAGGTGCTTTCACCTGAGTGGACATCATTTCAAAAAGCGTGAAATAATTCTCAAAATCACGTTTACTCATCAAACCCATTTCATGTAGATTGGGCGCGAATATAAACGCATCTTCATAAATGGTTCGGTCTTGAATCACCACCTGCGTCCCTTTTTGAATATCCAAAATCTGCCGATAGCGACTGTTTAAAAAATAAATCTGCAAATTAAAAGACCATCGGTGCATATCGTGATAGAAATCAGACAGATAAGGATTATCTGCCACGTCTTCGTAATGCGCCTGCCAATCAAAATAGCGGGCAAGTTGAGTGGTCAACGTCGTTTTTCCAGCACCGATATTTCCAGCGATGGCAATATGTTTTACATGCATAATTCAATAATCTGAATGATTGGATTTCGGATTTCGGATTTCGGATTTCGGGATAAGGATGCATTTAGCCTTATTCCGAAATCCGAAATCCACAATCCGAAATCATTTATGATTTAACGGCGCGAAAATACGCCACATTATCCGAAAAAAGGCTACTTTTGACGATATTTTTCTAACCCACATCCGATTAATTATCATGCAGATAGATAATGCCTTAATTTTGAAGCTAGAACAACTGGCACGTTTAGAACTTTCCGACCGTGAGCGAGATGCGTTACAAGGTTCGCTCAACAATATTTTAAAAATGGTTGAGCAATTGAATACGCTGGATACAACGGGAGTTGAACCGCTAATTTACGTTTCGGAAACAGAAAATCATTGGCGCGAAGATGTCGTGCGTTACCAAGTGGATAAAAAAGCTGCTTTGAGTAACGCGCCCAATGCAAATGAGGATTATTTCAAAGTGCCAAAAGTTATTGGGAAAGCGGATTGAGGATTTCGGATTTCGGAATGTTGTGATACTCTGTTATGAGAACACAATGTGCTGCGCCCGTTATCTCAAATTTCGTATCTCATCGTATCACAATATTCCGAAATCCGAAATCAACCATCCAAAATCGTTAAAATGAAGCCTATTATTGAACTCAAAGACATTCGCAAAACGTATGTTATGGGGTCGGACACGATTCACGCACTCAAATCCATTCATATCAATATTTCTAAAAATGAATATGTGGCATTAATGGGGCCGTCGGGTTCGGGAAAATCCACCTTGATGAATTTGTTAGGTTGCTTGGATAGCCCGTCCGAAGGCGTGTACATGCTTAATGGCACGAATGTTAGCACGATGGCAGATGCCGAACTTGCCGAAGTGCGCAATAAAGAAATTGGTTTTGTTTTTCAAACTTTTAATTTATTGCCGCGACTCAGTTCGTTGGATAATGTGGCATTGCCATTGATTTACGCGGGCATGAATCGAACACAACGCATTGAAAAAGCAATGAAAGCGTTGGAATCGGTGGGTTTAGGGGACAGAGTACAGCATAAACCCAATGAATTATCGGGCGGACAACGACAACGCGTTGCAATTGCGCGGGCATTGGTGAATGATCCTGCCATTATTTTGGCAGATGAGCCAACAGGTAATTTGGATACTAAAACGAGTATTGAAATTATGGGCATTTTTGAACAAATTCACAAGGCGGGCAATACGGTCATTCTCGTGACGCACGAACCTGATATTGCGGAACATGCGCATCGAATTATTCGTTTGAGAGATGGTGTTGTCGAATCGGATACGCCAAATCCAAATATTGTTTCGGCATTTGACCCAAATCATCATTATTTGAGGGCACGACAATCGTTATAAGCAACCATTTATTTGAATTACGATTGTATCAATTTTAAAATCCGATTAAACAAATTATACTTATGTAGAAGCGGGTTCTGTTGTACATGACACTCTTTTTAATAATACAATCTGAAATCAAGTAAAATAATGAAACGTTTTATTATTGGCATAGCAAGTTTTTTTCCGTATTTTATTTTGGCTCAAACGGTTATTACGGGTGTAATAGAAGGCAATCACACTTGGACAGCAGCAAATAGTCCTTATCAAGTGACAAATGGCATCTTGAAGCATGGCTCAAAAATCATTTTAGAAGCAGGCGCAAAAGTGGAATTTAAAAACGAATTTGTATGCAGTGGCGAATTGATTTCCAAAGGAACCGCCCAACAAAATGTAACACTAACAGGCAAATAGGCTTCAAAATCAAAACAAAATATTCAATTAGTTTACACCAATTTGCAAAATAGTCACCTCGAAACAGAGGGCAATATCGAACTGAATTATGTATCCGCAGAAGAGTCAGTTATTATTGGTTACAATTTAACCGTTAAAGAGAGCAAATTTCAAGGCGGCAAATTAGAATCGCGGGCATGGACTAATCAATTTTCGATGGAAAATTGCAAATTAGATGGTTGCGAAATAACAGTATCGGGAAAAGGGCTTTGGAAAAATAATGAATTTGATGGTTGTAAAATCGAAACGGGAAGTGAACCCTTTCGCATCACAGGTAATATGTTCAAACGGTCGCCCGTTGGATTACGCATTCATGGCAACTCAGGAAGTTCTAATACATTGACTTTCAACACTTTCGAAGATAATAAAACACATATCGAAATACGGGTTTCAGAAGGATTCGAACAAAATATGCGCGTTGAAAACAATGTTTTTGGCAAGGCGACTCATGCCGTTAAAATTCAAAGTTTTAACCGAACCACCAGAGAGGGTTGGCATTTGGGCGATAAAAGACCTGTTTCTTGGAAAAATAATTATTGGGATAACCGTTCCGCAACCGACTTACAAGCCTCCATTATAGATGCCGAAGATGATATAAAATTAGCGGTTGTGATTGGTACGGAACCTCAATTGACCGAAAAACCAATTATGAAAGTATCTGATAATCAATCAATTACGTTGCCTGATGTACCACCTGCGATACAGCGTTTGGCAACAGAAAAGCATCTGCCAAAATGGATATTTAAAGCTGTAGGTATCTTATTATTGAGTTTGTTGATTCAATACTTGGTTAAAAAAATATAGTGTTACACAACAAAAGTTGCTAAAAATCAAATACAATTTTAT
>JBEEMZ010000217.1:0-8568 GCA_041192405.1 Bacteroidota bacterium
TGCGGAAGCATTATGGAGCTTGGGAGATGTTTATTTTAATAACAAATTATTTGAAAATGCGCTTACTGAATATGACAAAGCCGTAAACGTATTGATACACAATTCAGACCGAAAGAAAATCTTTGCGCCTGTGGAAACAATTGAAGCCTTATCACGGCAAGCAAAGGCATTTTCAGAACTTTCAAAAACGCAACATCCCTATCGAAAGGTTGCAAAAAGCACCTTTTCATTAATTGATTCACTGATTTTTGCTTTAAACAAGATGTACACGGCTGATAATTCCAAATTCAAGTTGATTGAGACAGCCATTCCAATGTATGAATCCGCGTTGTCTCTTGCGATTGCAGACCATGATACGGCTATGATTTTGCATTATTTTGACCGTCCGAAAGCAGTTGTTTTGCGCGAATCGTTGCATGAAAGACAAATTAAAGCCTTTGTCGGCGTTCATACAGACACATTACAACATGAACAAGCACTTCAAATAAACGTTGCTTATTGGCAAAAGAAGCTCTTTGACTCCGATGATTCCATACAAAAAGTTGTTTTTCAAGATTCATTTTTCAATGCGGTTTATCATTTAGAAATATTTAAAAACAATTTATTTAAAAATAATCCAAAATATGTCGCCCTAAAATATCAAAAAAAAGTATCATCTAAGCTTTCCGATTTGCAACAAAATTTGAAACCCAATAGGGCAATGATTGAATATTTTATGGGAAATGATTCGTTGTACACATTGACAATTTCAAAACAAAAAATGTTTATTGAATCACAATTATTGCCGAATCAATGGCGGGATAGTTTTGATGTATTTCGGAAAACCTTTGTTGAAAAACCAAAAGATGGAACATCTGGTTTGCAAAGCCTAAACGATTTTACGCGTTTATCCCATTATTTTTATAACATTTTGTTGAAAAACCCTGTTGCGCAATTGGAAACAAGCGAAAAATCAAAAGAAGCCATTCAACGTTTGCAGATTATTCCTGATGCTTGGTTGGGTTACATGCCGTTTGCGTTGTTGACGGAACGACTTGAAACAACTTGGGACGCGGATGAGGCTTCACAACCTTCTTATTTGTTTTTAAAATATGCGTTAAGTTGTGATTATAGCCATGATTTTCAATATAATACGCCTTATAAAATATCCTATTTTAAACCAATTCAAGTTGGAGCGTACGGTATTAGCTACGAGCATGAAAACAAAACAAACCTAATAGCATCCGTTACTAAATCTAAAAGTGGCAAAAATTACGCACCTTTGCCTAATGCACATCAAGAAATTCAAGGTATATCGCAAATATTTGAAAATCAATTAGATACGTTTACGGATGTATCGGTACATTCCAATAAAACAACAAAAAGTGTTTTTTTGAATCAAATCAAAAAACAACAATATAATATTTTGCATTTGTCTATGCATGCGGATATGAATGAAACGAATCCATTGGAATCGGCATTGATTTTTTCTAAACGTGATACACTTGCTGGTGATAATAAATTGACTACCAATGAAATATATGCGTTAGATTTAAACAATAATTACTTAATGGTACTGAGTGCATGTAATACGGCAGTTGGAAAATGGCATCGGGGCGAAGGGATTATGAGCGTCTCTCGTGCTTTTTCATTTGCGGGCTGCAAGAGTTTATTTGCGACTTTGTGGAGTGTTGCGGAAGGGGACGCGGGGAAATTAACGCAACTTTTTTATAAAAATTTGAAAGCAGGCATGGATAAAGATATAGCGTTACAAAAAGCGCAAATACAACATTTTAGACATAAAGCTCCGTATCAATGGGCATTTCCTATAATGACAGGAGATGTTCAAAAAATTGATATCCAATTAAATACGTACTGGTATTATTTTTTATTAATTCCAATCTTAATAGGCTTGGGATGGCTGATTAGACGCTTTATAAATTAGGAATTTTTGTCATTCCGTAGGAAACTTTTGAGTTTCCTACGGAATGACAAAAACTTAATTCGGTGGCAAGGCATTCAACAATTTTTGAACTTCTTCACTTTTATATTTGCCTTTCAAAGCATTCAATTCTACTTTTGCAGCCTCGAATTGTTTATTTTGAATGTATAACAAAGCCAAATGCCATCTAATTTCCTTATCTTGCAAGCCTTGACGCAAATTTTTAGCTTCGGTCAATGCCTGAATCGCTTCCGCCAAAAAAGGAGGATTCGTTTTGCTCAAACACAAACCCAAATAAAAATAATGGTCTGAATCGCCTTTGCCTGACGCAATAATTTGTTTTAAAGCATTTTCGGCTGTTTTAAAATCTTGTTTCGCATAAGCCTGTTTTGCAGCAGCTTCTAAAGCGTCGAATGCGGCACCAGCATCTTTTTTAGTATTGTCATACGCGGGCATCTCGGCAGCGTACTGCGTTTGCAAATCCAAATAGGACGGTTTAGAAGGATAGAAAAATAGGATTCCAACTCCCAAAATCAAAAGGACGCTTGCCGCGTTTGCCCAATTTTGAGCAAACGATTGACCTCCACGCACAACTTTCATGGGTGGATCAACCGCTACTACTTCGGGTTTGGCTGCTACAATCACTTGATTATCAATTGTATTGATAGGTCTTTCCACCAATTTTTCTTTAAAACGCCTTTTGAAATCTTCTTCTTGGGCGCGTTGAAAAAGGGCTTGAATTTCCGTTTCGGAAAGTTGTCCATCTAAAAAATCTTGAAAATGTTTAGATGGCTGTGTATTATCGTTAATTCTTTGATGATTCATTTTAATATGATTTTTAAAATAATTGAAAAAAATAATTATTAAAAAACAAATTGTACAATTGTTGCTAATACTTTAAAAAATTAATAACCTAAAATGTTAAAACATAGTTGTTTTAGTTTTGGGAGTGCTGCCTCTGCCCATCTTTTTTTAGCGGCACTTTCGCTGACTACTTTTGATTTTCCATTTCGGAAGTCTAATTCAGTCAACTTATGAGCGACTTTTTTCCATTCGGAGGGTTTTTCGTTTAGGTAACGTTCTTCTGCAATTAAGCGATGATCTTCGCGTAATTGCGGAATCGCTTCCAATAACGCCATTCGCTCGCGTTCATTTTCTAATTCTTGTGGTGTCGTATCCAGTTCTGCTTCGAGGTAAATGGCATTTCCATCTACAAAAATATCACCTGATGGAATTTCTATTCCCTTGCGCCTCAACGCTTTATACCAATCTCTAACACAAATCACCATTAAGTAAGATTCTACATTTTCAAATCTGAACTCAGGGTCAAGAGCCCTATTTTTGAATTTAGTGATGACATTTAAAACAATTTCACGAGCATCATCTTCGTCAATTTGATAATCTGTTACGGCTTTCAAGCGGCGTACAAAATCTTCATATTGTTCCAACATCCAATCCATGAAGGAAGTATCATCGTTCCGATGCAAATCGGCTCGGATTTGTTCAAAATCGGTGCTATTTTTACCGAAATTGTTGTAAGGACGCGTTTGAGTACGATTTTTAATCATTAGGTTAATCGAATTTGTTAACAAATGTGGACGTAAGGATAAGGTTAGAAAAGCTGTAAAGGGAGATATTTTTTTAAATAAATTATTTTTAAAAAATATCTCCTTTTTGAAAAGTCATTCCCTTTTCAAATCGTTGGGAAATGGATTACTCAACGATTTGAAAAGTAAAAATAGATATTTAAAAAAAATATTTTAAAATAAAAATCTCCCTTTTCAAAACAAATCGCTTTTATGAATGAAAGCAGTGCAGAATAAGTGCGAAAATTTTTTTAAATAAAATCTCACTTTTCAAAACGAATCGCTTTTATGAATGAAAGCAGTGTGAAAAAATTAAAATAAAAATCTCACTTTTATGAACGAATCGCTTTTATGAATGAAAGCAGTGCGAAAAAAGTGCGAAAAAAATTAAAATAAAAATCTCACTTTCTAAATCAATCTGCTTTTCTAAATAACCAAGCAATTGGTTAACAATGATTTAAAAGTATTAAATTATTAATATAAAAATTATTTCAACTTTTTTAAAAATTCACCGCCCAAAGACTTGCTTGTTGCAAAACAGCAAGCAAGTTGATTCGGCAATACTGAAAAATAATATTCTTTTTTTTTATCACATTTAAAAATTCAAAAATCATGAATTTTAAATTTTCTACTGTTGCATTAACAGCGACCTTCTTATCTATTGCCTTGAATGTACAAGCTCAATCGTGGATGTTAAACGGAAACACGTTTCCTTCGGGTACTTGGCTTGGTTCTACGGATCAAACGCCCTTGATTCTAAAAGTGGATGCCCTTGAAAAAATGCGGCTTCGGACTGAACAGCATTCCAGAGTTTTAATTTCTAACGAGGCAACGCCAGTGGGTTGGTTTGATAATGACCCCAATCGTGCGAATATGTATTCGGGACTTGAAGTCAAAAATGTAGCTCCTGCAAGTGGTTATGGTGGCAGTATAGGCATTATAGCGCAAACATCTTATGATAATGCAGGGATTTCATTTACAGGTAAAAGTACTGGTATTTTAGCATCAAGCGGTTCTTGGTACGCGAATGGAGGTAGTGGCGGTGTCGGTGGCGGCGTAGAGTTTACTAAATCGTTAGGCAATAGCGCAGGGGGTAGTTTTTCTGTAAAAATGTTGGATGCAACGATTGGAGTGACGGCTTTCAATACATCGCAACGAATCATCGCAGGCGTTTATGGACATTTAGAAGGTACAACGGTATCGGTGAGTCCT
This sequence comes from Bacteroidota bacterium, assembly GCA_041192405.1. Taxonomy (GTDB): domain Bacteria; phylum Bacteroidota; class Bacteroidia; order Chitinophagales; family Saprospiraceae; genus JAAFJT01. Next base: position 4,720 of record JBEEMZ010000217.1, read on the forward strand.
GATGCTGTTTTGACTGCTGTTTACGGGCGTGACAGTATGAAACGCAGCGATACTTGGGCAGGCTACTTTCAAGGAAAAGCGCGTTTTACGGATAAAGTTTTGATTGGCAGCGCACCAATGGTTGGTAACTATGGTTTATATGTTGAAAATGGCATTTTGACGGAAAAAGTGAAAATTGCGCTTAAATCTACGACACAATGGGCTGATTTTGTCTTCGCGCCGCACTATAAATTGCGTTCATTGAGCGATGTAGAAGCATTTATTCAGAAAAATCATCATTTGCCCGATGTGCCTTCTGCAGAAAAAGTAGCCAAAGAGGGTTTAGATTTAGCGGATATGATGAAAATCCAAATGCAAAAAATTGAAGAATTAACCCTTTACATCATCGCGCAACAAAAAGAAATGGATGCGTTGAAAGCAAAATTAAAGTAATCTCTTGTTCTTAATTCATTGATAATCAATTGAATGTACAAAATGAAAAAAATAGTTCTGATTAGTTGGATACTTATAGCGATTTGTTACAAAGGGGCATCACAAGGATGCCCTTCCAATTTAAATCTCACCACCGTTTTGAATAGTACCGCCCGTCATCAAGCTGCTCAAACGATTACGGCATCGAATACTGTGATTTTGAATGGCAATGATTCGGTGATTTACCAAGCGGGCGGGGCGATTGAATTATTGCCCCCTTTTCAGACGTTCTTGAGTGGCAATGCAGCCTTTGAAGCGCGGATTGCGCCTTGCGCGACGACTCCGTATCAATGGGATACGTTGCGGATGGCGTGTGGACAAGCCTGTATGCCTGTGATTTTGAATCACGCGGTGGTTGACGGAACGGGTTACACTTTTATAATTAATTTTGACCCTACTAAAATCCGACCTGCTCCACAGCATACGTTAGGTCGCATCGTTCCAGCAGGTTCGGTTTCAACCTTTATTCAAAATGGGCGATTGGTCTTATCTATTTCGTTGACAGGGGTGCAAAACATTCAAGGACGTGCGGGTGACACTTTGATATGCATGGGTTGGGAAGCCGTTGGCAGAAGTGCTACCACGACGCAACTGATTGGAACAGTCGAAGAAAATACGACGAATCAAACAACAGTTGATAATTTGAGTGTTCCTGTTCAGATAGCTGCTGCAAATAATTCGATGTTGTTTTGGGTGTACGTGAATGGCACAAGCCTCATGCAAAATAGTACGGCTGCGAATCCAACAGGTATTTTTAGCGGCAATTTGGGTAGCATGAATTACAAAGGGGATTTAGGTAGTGCAGGTACTTTTTTGTTGCAACCTGCGACTATTCCTTATGTTCAGTTCAAGAGGCAGTCTTTGAGTGGCGCGGGTGCGCCTATCATTGGGGGGTTAGATGCGGCATACGCGTTCAAAGTAATTGCTACCGACCCGTCTTATCGTCCTACGATTACGGCTATGCTCGCAATGGATACGGATGGAGACGGGCGCATTACCGCAGGGGACAAAACCAATATTCAACGGAGAGCTGTTGGGATTTATAATGTTGGGTTTCCTCAATTTCCACAGAATGTTCGTCGAGATACGCCGTCCGCACGACATTTTCCTAAATCTTGGTTGACAAGTCGCCCCGATTTTCGGATTTCGACAACGTACCCATTAAGCGATGGAGTGGGCTATTCGTATGACAGAGTGCCGCGCATGGATAGTGTTTTTCGATTAGACAGCACCTTGATTGGTTATTGTGACACTTCGTCAATGGATGTAGCAATGATTTTATTGGGCGATGTTACAGGTGATTATGCACCAAGCGGTATGCCGCGCTACGGGCGACAAGTGGCTTCAACGATGACATTTAGTATGTGCGACACTATTTACCGTCCAAGAGGTAATTATAAACATATTGTAGTTTATAGCGACCAGAATTTGTTAGGTGGCGATTGGATGATTGAAAATACCAATTTACCGATTCTCAGTGTAGAAGCATGTGATGGGAGTGCGCTTGAAATCATGTCTAACAAAGTGGGGCAAAATTGGTATATTACAGGTTCATCGAAATTAACAAATGGTGTTTCAGCCCATACACCGCTTTTTGTATTGAAATTGCCCGCACAAACCATTGTAAATGCTGCAACACAACTTGGAACAGTTACTTCTTATTGGAATGCAACGGTAGCGGATAATCAGTTTAAATGGAATGATGGTGGTTGTATTCGATTGCCTATTACCCCTGTGGAAAGTGCAAATCCAATTCATTTATATCCAAACCCAACCTCAGATGGGTTTATTACGATTGAACATTTGGATAAAACGCCCGAAAAAATTCAAGTGTATAATGCTTTGGGACAATTAGTTATCGCTCATGTCGAGCCTCAATTGCAAAAAACAACTTTGGATTTAACGGCGTTTGCAGACGGTGTTTATATGGTTCGGGTTGATAATCAGCCTTTTAAAGTTGTAAAAAAATAAATATTCTTAGTCACCAAATATTTGATGTAGAGACAAGGCATTGCCTTGTCTCTACTTTTTAATTCGTTAAACAATTGGTAATCAATCAACTAACTAATCCATTGACGACATCACTTTAAATGTTTGTGCATCTTTTCCATCAATTTTGACATTCAACAAGTACATGCCTTGCGCTAATTTACCCGTTTGCAGGATATAACTCACGCCTCCGACCTCCTCGGTTTGGTCAATCACGACGCGCCCCACCGCATCTATCAAACGGAATTGTACCGATTTACCGACGACATCTGTAAACGAAATGAATAATTTATCAATGAATGGATTTGGAGCCACTTTATTGACTTCCAAGCCCAATAAGCCATCGCGTTTCACAAGGAGGGTTGGCGAATAAAATGTATATTTGTAATTCGTAGCAGCATCTGCATTCACTGATTTAACGCGGAAATAATATACATCATGCTTCGTTTCGCCCACATTTTTGAGATAAGTCTGCTTATCAAGCGTCAAATAGCCTGTTGCATTGACATGCGCAATGCTGTCGAATTTCCAACCGTTTTCAGACATTTCCAACACAAAGCGTTGTGCGTAATATTCTGGCAAGGTCGCCCAATTGACATCAATGCTTACGCCTAACTTCGTAAAGGCACCCGTTAATTCAACAATTTGCGTTTTGGTATCGCCTTCATACTTCGTGATTTCAATATCATCTATCGCCATGCCCGCCAAAGGACTGGTTGCCGCCGATTTGAATACCACTCTAAACGCAACGTTCTTTTGCCCTGAAAAACGACTTATATTCAATTTGAATTTCGTCCACTCATTATTCGTACCTGTGAAATAGCTTTGCCCCACTAAAAACGCTCCATCTCCAGGCACGATTCGGCTGTTATACCAGTTTGGGTCGTTAGAACTACCCAGTTGTACCCAATTCAGTCCTTTATCCTGAGAATACTCAAGGTTGAAACCATCATATCCATTTTGACAAATGAATTTTGACCAAAAACTCAATTCATAAATGCCTTGTTGCGTAAAATCATAATTCGGTAAATAGAGCATTGTCGTTGTATTCGGTTGAACGATTGCTTCGGTCAAACCAACGACATACGCATTCGCCCCACTATGCGTACCATCTTTACCATTAATCGCAGAGCGACCACGTTCAAATTTAGAACCTGATACGTGATTGACCCCAAAATGAGTATCCGCCCCATCAAAATTGCCTTGATAACCTGTCGTTATAGCTTTGTAAGCGACAGGCAAATCAGGCAAAATTTTCACAGAACCATTGGAAACCAATGTGTTATCGTTATTGATTTTCAAACTTATGGGGTATATACCCGTGTTTGCGTAAGCATGCTTGGTATTTTCCAATGTATCCGTTGTGTTATCGCCAAAATTCCAAAGGAA
>JBEEMZ010000218.1:0-8519 GCA_041192405.1 Bacteroidota bacterium
GTTTTATAGCGATCAAGCGTGTGTTGAAACCGATTCTGGTCTGGCAGTCATCAATAAATTAGGCAAATGGATTGTTTCGCCAAAGGATTCGATGGATCCAATCCATTTGAACGATTCGTTCAGTAACCCATTGTTTGATCAAACGTTGCGAGATGCCTCTTGGCGGGATTCATTGAAAGCGTTAAGCCTTGAAAACCAATGGATTCTAAAAAAAAGGTTGATTCCGTTGGTTGCTTTTTACAGTTTTCTATCGCCCCAGCCCTTAGAGGAGCCATTCCCGATTTCATTGCACCTTCGAGGGGCTCGAAGAAGGGAATCCTTGCGAACTCAATTGAAATTGCAAAAGCTCCTTGTGGAAGCCGATTTTATAAACCTTCGAATTCAAACCTATTATCCTATTGAGGGGATTCCGCTTCGGTCGCATTATACGGTTACGTTTCAACGGCTCAAAGGAGACTGGAAACAGATCCAATTAGACGATTATTTAGGAATTGATGCTGGAAAGGTGAACGATTTTAAACGATTGATTCTCACAAAATTAGCTCCGATGATGGATTCTCAAGATTTACCTGTTAATCTCAATGATTTTTTAACTCAATTACAGGGGCAATGTTTTGTGCAAGAAAAAGGAATGACTTTTTTTTCAAGGAATTCCTCCGATTGGCAACTGCAATGTAGCTGGGCAGAGTTATTCCCATTTGTGAGGAAAAATAAATATTAAAAAAACTACCGAGAACAAGAGCACTGCGCAACAACCGCCCGCAAACCCCAACGCAAAGGCTCGACTGCGGGGAGCTGCGTCAGTGCAATCGTTGTATTTCAAGTAAAGCCAACTTTCTAAAAGCAGATCCAACTGGGCAATTGTTTTCTCCTCGACCAGAACGGTTTGCAGTTGTTTATTGACTTTTTTTTGAACAGGAACGAGGTTCGTTTGGATAATCAAAGGATTATCGGCATAATTGCTCTTCATCCGTACCTTAAAAGCGCGCCATTTCACCAAATAGCTTTGAAGTTTTGCGGGACTGACAACCTCCTTGATGCGTTTGCCTTCGTCGGAAAGCGACCGCCCGCCCGCCATCAAAAGAAAAGGAGTCTCGGCACTGGGCAGTTTTCCAGAACCGACTGGAATCTCCGAACCCGTCAAGAGGATTGGAATCGGTGGTTTCGAGCTTCCCGAAAGCAATGGGGCATACATGCGGCAAAAACCATCGCCTTGAATAAACCCATTAGCAAAGAGTGCCACTTCGCCATTCCAACTCATGATTTTGCGCGTCGGACGTTTGGGCGTTGCCGCATTATCTAAGAGTGCCAGCGCATTTGTCAGATTTTGAGTGGAGAGGGTATCGCTGCACGATAACAGGACAATGGTTTTACCATCATAGGCCCGATTTTCGGCGATCCATTTCGCCAGCGAACGATGGGATATCGTTTTCTAGGTATTCCCTTCCACGATTTGGAAGGTGCTATTCGCTCCATGAATCGCTATGTAAGCCAACGTGTCTTGAGGAAACAACAAAAAGGCATTTTGAACAAAGAGTTGTTCGTTGCTGCTCAACCCGAAGGCGCGACGCGGCATTTCGAGCGTATCGGCGGTTTCAACGGCAGAAAGCGTTTGAGCAGTTCCTGTATAGGACAAAAACAGTACGAGCGTAAGGCTCAAACTTAAAATACAGGCTCTTTGGAGCGGACGGAAGTAGGAAGTGTTATTCCAATTGGAGTCATAAGACATTAAAAAACGGTATTTTTATGAAAAAAAAATTTGAATTTATTTTTAGTTTAAGGTACTCTTTTGAAAAGGATTTCAACTTCAATTCATTCGGTTGATTCTTTTTGTAGGGCGTATTTGCTCACAAATCGTTACAAAGGATTGCATTTTGTAATCTTTTTGCCCCAAATTCTATTCGTACAAATCGAACCTGACCACCACGAAAATTTTCAAATTAAACGTAACTAATTGAAAATGAGCCAGTTCATATTTATGTATATATAAAAAATTACCGACAACGATGGCACTGACGCAGCCCCTCGCAGTCGAGCCTTGCGGGTGGGTTTTGCGGGTGGGTTTTGCGAGGGGTTGCCGCGCAGTGCTTTGTTGTCCGCATATTTTTTTAAATATTATTATTTGTCGAACGGAAAAAACGCTTGATTTGTTCCTAAGACAATATATGCACAAAAATAAGAATTCATTTCTTAAATCCAAAAAAAAAATTAAAAAAAGAATTCGCAATGACAAAAAAAGCGTATTTTTGGCTCAAAATCACTCGAAAATGGCAAAATCAGATAAATTTATCAACCCCTTCACCGATTTTGGGTTCAAAAAATTGTTTGGCGAGGAAGCGAATAAAGATTTATTAATCGCTTTTTTAAATACGTTATTGCCTGCGCAACATCAAATTGCGGTGCTGACGTACAAAAAAAATGAACAACAAGGCGGCACGGCTTTTGACCGCAAAGCGATTTATGACCTCTATTGTGAAGGACCCAATGGTTCGCGGTTCATTGTGGAAATGCAGAAAGCCAAACAAAATTATTTTAAAGACCGTAGTGTGTTTTACGCAACCTTTCCCATTCAAGAGCAAGCCGTCAAAGGCGATGAGTGGGATTACAAGTTAGCTCCTGTGTATTTGATAGGCATTTTGGATTTCATTTTTGATGAAGACAAAGCGATCAAAGATCGAAAAGTCATCCACATTGTCGAACTCAAAGACCAAGATAATATGCTCTTTTACGATAAATTGATGTTGCTCTATTTAGCAATGCCTAATTTTCGCAAAAAAGTGGAAGAGTTGCAGTCGTTTCAAGATAAATGGTTGTATATTTTGAAAAATTTACAAGATTTATCGGAAATCCCTGTTCAGTTAAGAGATGGGATTTTCAAAAAATTGTTTCAAGTGGCGGATATGGCAAATCTGTCCAAAGAAGAACGACAAGACTATATTACCAGTTTGAAATATTATCGAGATATGAAAAATGTCACGGATACCGCCTTCCAAGATGGCGAAACGAAAGGTAAAATCGAAGGGCTTGCCGAAGGCGAAATCAAAGGTAAAATGGAAGAACGCTTGAAGAATATTCAAAAAGCAATTCGACGAGGGAAGCTCTCTGATACGGAAATCGCGGAAGATTATGAATTGTCCCTTGAAGAAGTCCAAGAAATTCGGTCGACAAGGACCTAAAACAGAAAAAGGCAAGCTCCATTCAAAGGCTTGCCTTTTTGTCTTTTTTTAAAATGGAATCCCTTTGTAGGACATATTTGCCGACAAGCCTTTTCGTATGGGCACATTTGGTACTATTTCTGCCTTGAATTCTATTCGTACAAATCCAACCTTTCCACTGTAAAAATGGCAAAACAACCACAATTTGTTGGCTGAAAGCCAGTTTCATATTATGTATATATAAAATATTGTTACGAACGATGGCACTGACGCAGCCCCTCGCAGTCGAGCCTTTGCGAGGGGTTGTCGCACAGTGCTTTGTTCTTGACCGTTTTTTTAATATTTATTACTTTCTGTAAAGGAAGCCTTAGTACTTTGCACTAGATTCACTCAGATAACCGTAGCAAAGGCAACCATCTAACGAGGTAATAATATTTTTCGTTCCTTGGTTCCGTCTGGATTCATAATGCTTAGATATTCGTACTTACGCCGCCAACAAGGAGATGGATTGGTAATCGAATCCGACCTAAAAAAATCAATGACATAACGCACGGCAATCAATTTTTCGGTCTGATCGGTATAATTGCCAATATATTTGGAGGCATTCATTTGATAAGGCTGGATGATGGAAGATTCGCCTGTGAGTACATTTGTTTTTCGGACTCCATCCTTGCCCATCCAATAAATCTGCTGTCGTTTTGCAGAATAGCCAAAAAGTTTTGCCGTCTGTGACGTGTTAGTTGGGGGAGTACGAATCGTTTTTTTGGTTTTAGTGACCATATCCATTAGGGCAACCTCCCCATCTAAGTAACTGACTAGGAGCGTATTGGTATCAATCCAGCGATGAGGTGGAAGTGGTGAGTTGAGTATCGGAATTGAATCCTGTTGCACACCCTGCTCATCAATAATATGATAATAACCTGTCACATCGGTTTGAAACGCAATCTTATCGCCTGTAACGTTCCATTCAGGGTCGTTGCAATACGCATTTCGGTTCGTTAATCGGGTCAAACTGTCCCCATTCGTCTTGATTTTGTAAATTTGACGGTCTAATCCTGTAAATGCTAACCAATCTTTGGAACTCCAAGAGAGTCCATAAGCCGCATTGGTACCAATGATTTTACCCTTGCCTGTCTCAAAATCAAAAACCCATATGTCGTTCTTTAAACCAAAGGAATTAATAGGCGACCTTAAATAAGCGATTTGATACGGGTTCTTTGGATTAAAACAAACGGCTGAAAAATAATACGGAAGCGTATCATAAAAGTTATCGCAAGACGTAAAACATTGACAACTAATGTCTTGAAAAGGAGGCAGCGTATCTATAACGGTATATTTATCATATTTATCAGGCAAAGATATACCCTCAAGTCGCTCATGCTGACACGCCGCCAATATTGCATAACCCGCTAAAAGAAAAAATAGCTTTTTCATATTGAAATCTTTTTAAACAACAGAATGCCAAATAAAGAAGCATGATTCAGCACTCTATTGTTGCGTCATTTAAAATTTTAGGAATTTAATATGCTGTTGTTTGATGCCTTGCAATGTAATCGCGTAAATATACATACCCGTTGCCATTTCACTCATATCCGTTTCGAAACGCATCCTTTCTTGTGTTTTTTTTCCACTAAAAATCGTTTTGACACATCTGCCTACCACATCATATAATTTTACCTCTATGGTGCCTAATTCGCCTCCACTAATTTCCAAGGTATTTAAATAATTCGTTGGATTGGGGAAAACCGTAAGCCGATAGGGTTTTTCGGGTTCCACGAGTCGTGTGGTCACAGGAGTTGCGGTGCCTTCGGTTAAAACCGAATAATGAAAGTGAATATTCGTCAAATTATTGTTGCTAATATCCGAAGGCATCCAGCCTACAAATTGCCCATTGGCATTAAATAATTTGTAAACATATCCTGATAATCGGCAAGTATTGTTATTGATTTGTTCAATTTGTACTTTTTCATGGGGCAAAAGCCCTCCATTATCAATTAGTGGCAACGTATTCGAGGAACTGTGGCGTTCCCAACTATCTATTCTGTTATCGGGTGCTATCAAATTATGCGTAACCGTCGCTTCCACTCGATAAATATCGGCGTTATAGTTCCCTTGAGAGACTCTATTTTGGGATGCAGGATTATTCAAATTGGTATAGTTGACATAATCCTCTTTTAAAAGTACTGGCACATTGCGCCTTTCGAGCATAACCGTTTTGGTAGATGGATTGGTCTCGGAAGAGAAATGGTGCAATCGGCGAGTGTTTTTATTGACATATTGCAACGCTGCTCCTGCATTTAGACGACCATAACCTGTTTTTAACTCAGGTTGTGGTTGTCCTGGATTTAATATGGTGGCTGTTTTTTCAAGAATAAATTCGACATCTTCGGGAGCTAAATTAACAAAAGATGGTTCTGGGCGATTCAGATAACTCATTAACAAGGCTGCTACACCGGAAACATGAGGTGCTGCCATCGAAGTTCCACCTACGTTTCGATAGTATCCATTATGAATAAAAGGAGGCACCGTATTGCGAATCTGCTGTCTGGCATTTGTGGTATAAATAGTTTGCCAAGCGGCGGGTGCAGACACATCCAAATTGCCATAACTCCCTCCTGTGAGATTCGTTTCTGTCCAATATTGTCCCCTTTCGCCTGTTCCACCCACTGTCAATACCCAGCTATCATCAAAACAAGCTGGATAAGATAGGTTGTTATTCGGTTCATTACCGCGAGAAGCAACTAAGGTTACTTTGGCACGATTTGCAAAATGCACAGCCTCACTTAATGCAGTAACTCTACTATCGTTTAAGCCCCAACTATGATTCATAATATTTAAACCAAAGGTTTTCAATTCGTTAGGATTATTGATAGAAGACATCACAATGGCATTGCAAACTTTATCAAAAGGGGTTGCAAAACGGTTACTGGCTTCTAAAATAGCCATTGCATAAAGCGAAACCCCATTATTGTCTGACAGCAATGGCGGCGGACAAGGAATGATAGCACCTGTTAAATCAATGGGTATCCCGCTGCGCCCTCCTGCGATACCTGCAATACCGCTCTCGTTATTTCGGACTGCTCCAATAATGCCTGCAATTTGAGTCCCATGCCCGTCCGAAATATCAGCTCTAACCACAGCACGACCGTTCACAAAATCATAACCTTGAACAACGGTTGAACAATCATCGGGCATAAAGTCAGGATTCGGATGAGCATCAATTCCAATATCAAAGACCCCCACCTTGACAAAAGATTTCCCTGTTTCTAATGCCCAAGCAGGTTCTACATTGATATTAGGACAAAGAGCAGGATTGGTACAGGGATAACTGGGCGTTGGATGTAACGAAGATTGCTCTGCTGCATATTTGGTATCGTTGGGAACACTATGTAATTTGATAAAAAAATTGGGGTGGGCATACTCAATTGTAGGTTTTTTCTGGTTAAGAGTATCTGCAATTGCTGAAATATTCAGCGCATTATCTGAAAGAACCACAAATGCAGACCAAAACGCAGGAATTCGCAACGTTTCGTTTAAATGGGTTTTAGTGATTGTATCGGTTGTTTTCAAAGATTTAAAAATACGCATCAGCCAAATGCTACCATCCTCTCGAATACTATTCCGCAAGGATTGCGCAGCATCCGCAGTCAAAAAATGTTCTGGTTCTGCAATCATTATATCCATTTCCTCACTTTGCTCGTCTATCGCTTGCCGCTTGACCACATCAGGATTAAATTTTACAATGATTTGGTTTCCCGAATAAATAGGTTCGCCATTCGCATTATTGACAATATAATTAGGAATTGTAATAGATTTATATTTTATAGTTGTATACATTTTGTCTCCATTCCTTTCGCTAATCCCTGAAACATACACATTGCCATCATTATCTGCCTTAATTGTAGTCACTTCATCGGCACCAGACCCATTAAAACGTTTTTCCCACTCAATTTCTCCATCTTTATTATATTTCAAGGTGGCAAAATCGGTTTCGTTGCCTTTTTGAATGGTACCAGAGAGATAAAAATCACCTGTTGGCATTACTTTGATATCGGCTGCTCGTGCACCATCATATGTGTGTGGCTTATAGGTTTGCTTCCAAAGCAAATTCCCTTGTGTATCATATTTCAAAACGATGGAAGAATTGCCTTCTTGGGCGGTTTTACTATGTCCTGCGACATAAACATTCCCAAAAGCATCACATCCAATAGACTTTGCCATATCTTCCAAACCGCCTGCGTCATAACTTTGAATCCATTCCAGCCCAAAATTGCTATTTAATTTGACCGTTTGAATGTTTTTATTGCCCTCTTTTTCATTATAACCTGTGATAAACAGATTATTTTGGTTATCTCGCGCTACGGCAAGCGGTTGATCCAAACCCATTTCGGGTACATTCACGCGATTCACATTTTCAATTTGCCCTGTTGCGCCATTGACCAAAATCGTCGCATAATCCCAACTATTGGGTGCATTCGCAGATGCGCCTGTGACCACAATGTTGTCATTCGTTGCTTTTTGAATGGCGGTTGGAAAATCATAAAGATTCGCATGGTCATACGTCGTTGTCCACAAACGAGTCCCTGCGCTGTTGAATTTCACGACAGCGTAATTTAGTTGTTGAGTGAACGAAGTCGTTCCGCCCGTCACGATGATGTTTTCGGCATCATCTAATGTGATGGCAGTCGGTATATCATGCAAATGATTAGAACCATCCCAAGTAGCGGTCCACTGCAAAAGTCCATCTGCATCATATTTTAAAACGGCAAAATCAAATAAACCATTCTGTGCTGTCATTGCTGCTGCGATATAACTATTGTTTTGATTATCAATGGTTACAGCCACGCCATAATCGTTTAGACCTGCGGAACCGCCCGCTACACGTTGCCATGCGATGGTGCCGTCGGGCTGGTATTTGGTGACTAAAATATTGGCATTACCAGGGTCGGTCACGGTATTGCCCACAAAGATAAGATTTTTATTGGAATCAAAACCGCTTGCTGTCCAATTGATGGCATCGGGAAGTCCCGTAGTTTTGACCCAAGATTTGTTGACTAAGGTTTGCGCTTGTACGGTCGCGCTCAACAGAATAAGGATAAACAAGGCGAGCGAAGCGCACAACATCGTGTGCCCCACTTTTTCGAGTTGTTTTTTCATCACAAAATAGAATTTGGAGCAGCCATTTAAAAAAAAACGACTACTTTTGTGGTTGAATTAAATTAGATGCCCTTTGCCGAAATCCTGATAAGGCGGCAAAGGGTTTTATATTAGACTTGTTGCAAGTTGATAATCAATAAGTTATATAAATAATAAAAAAGCATTAAATATACTTTATTGATAAATACGAAGTTATAGATACATTTT
>JBEEMZ010000219.1:0-8482 GCA_041192405.1 Bacteroidota bacterium
TTTAAAGTAAGATTAAGAAAAAGACTGTCATAGTGCCATTCAAATGACTTTGCTACCTTACTGATATCAAAAGAGTCATTTTCACACTTTATTTTGTCTATAGAAAGACGCGCTGTATCGGTGTAGGAAGGCACTTGAATTTGTATAAATACATTGCGAATCGCTTTTTGACGATGACGCAGAATCTTTTAGTCAATTACAAATTGTCGGAATATCATACAGGGTATCGAGCGTTTTCGAGAACCGTTTTGGAAGGCATCAACTATAACCAAAATAATGATGATTTTGTGTTTGACAATGAAATGTTATCGCAAATTATTTATGCAGGTTTTGATATTGCGGAAGTGACTTGTCCGACTAAGTATTTTGAAGAAGCGTCTTCGATTAATTTTGTGCGGAGTTCTAAGTATGGATTAGGTGTGTTGCGGGTTTCCTTCTGTCATTGGTTGCAGCGCATGAAATTGAAAAATTTTGATATGTATAAAAAATAGGACACGAATTTTTTTTATTACAAGATAAATTTAAGTTGGGTTTATGAATATACGGATTTCACGGATTGATACGGATTTTGAACCGTAAATATCCGTATCAATCCGTGAAAATCATATCCATAAACCCAACTCGAATTGAATGCCTCCAATTTATCAAAAAAAATCCAATCTTTTTATTGCGATTGTGAAAAAAAACAATAACTTTGCAACTCAAAGTGCTTTTTAAGGCACATATCAATTTAAAATAATCATATCAGTATCATCAAAATATGGATAACGCTTATAACCCGCTACAAGACATCAAAGAAATTAGAACGATGATGGAACGTTCCACTCGATTTATCTCATTAAGTGGGCTTTCGGGTGTTTGCGCGGGCGTGTGTGCATTGTTAGGAGCAGGAGCAGCATACCTGTATTTGGATATGCACCCATTTGAAGGCACGTCACATACATACTTCCAAAAAGCCATTAGCCAAAAGAAATGGGGAATGCACTATATGACCTTTTTCCTTTTGGACGCTGCCGCAACTATTTTTTTAACTTTTTTGACAGCCTTTTATTTCACCTATCGGAAGGCGATTCAAAATCAACAAAGTCTTTTTGACCGAACGGCACTTCGATTGACGGCGAATGTAGCGATTCCATTAGTGACAGGAGGTGTTTTTTGCCTTGCGTTGATGTATTATGATTGTTTGGCATTTGTTGCGCCTGCGACGCTTGTTTTTTATGGATTGGCGTTAGTGAATGGCTCAAAATATACATTGGAAACCATCTTTTATTTGGGTTTAGTTGAAATTGCATTGGGATTAACGAGTGCTTTTTTCTTGGGTTATGGAATCGAATTTTGGGCATTAGGGTTTGGCATTATGCACATTATATATGGTACTTTAATGTATTTGAAGTATGATAAAAAATAATTTTCTCACCTCAAATCGGAAGTACTGCGTACAATGAAACATATTATTGATAAATTAAATAAAATTTTTGATAGTCGAATTCGCTTAGGCATCATGTCGCTGCTGATTGTACATGAACGCCTTGAATTTACCCTTTTGAAAGAATTATTATCCTTATCAGATGGCAATTTGGCAAGTCATTTGAAGGGATTAGAAGCCGAAAATTACGTCGAGTTTAATAAACAATTTGTGGGTCGAAAACCGCAAACGACTTATGTAGCGACTGAATTGGGCAAAAAAGCGTTTACAGAACATTTAGATGCTTTGGAAGCATTATGGCATTTCGGCAAACAGGAAGAACCGCCTAAATCTTAGCATCCTGTAATGAATTGCAAAAAAGTGAGCTTAACAATGCTCCTTTTTTTTGAAAAAATACTTTGAAAATCAAAGTTCTTTTTGTGACCCAAATGTATTTTCCTGTCTCTTGATTATACTTTGATTTTCAAAGTTCTTTTTAAAAATATTTTAAATTTAAATTTTTAAGTTATTCAAAATAATCTATATCAACATGTTACAACAATTCGACCCAGAGCAACCTTCAAATCGCCCCCAAAAGACTTCATTTTTAGAGCGAAATGGTTATTTATTCAAAGCCGCTATCATTTTATTGTTAGTGATTTTGATGCAAATCCCGACAGCCATGATTACAGGGCTCATTTCCGAACGCGAACAACGGCAACGCCAAGCCTCTGTAGATGTGAGTGCAAAATGGGGTTTGGAACAAGTCGTTTCGGGTCCGATTTTGACCATTCCTTACTACCGATTGGACAATGAAGAAGGTAAAACCGTTAAAAAATTAGCTTATGCACACGTTTTGCCTGCGGATTTGAACATTTCTGGCGAATTATCTCCCGAAAAACGCTATCGGACTTTCTATGAAATCGTGGTTTACAATTCCAAAATCAAATTTGCAGGTCAATTTGACTTATCTGATTTCAATAATATGAACATTCCTACAAGTGATGTGCTTTGGAAAAATGCTTTTTTGAATGTTGGCATTAGCGATTTGCGCGGGATTGAGGAGCAAATCAAAGTCAAATGGAATAAAGATGAATATATGTTTAATGCAGGTATTGAAACGAATGATGTGTCACAAACAGGTGTTCATACGATTGTGCCGATTGCGCCCGTAGGTACGCAAAATAGTTATACTTTTGAATTTGATTTAGAATTAAAAGGTTCTTCCTTATTGCATTTCACGCCTGTTGGACGGGAGACCAAAGTTAAAATTCATTCCAATTGGACGAATCCAAGTTTTAGAGGTGCGTTTTTGCCTGATATGCGCAAAATCACGGAAAAAGATTTCAATGCGGAATGGAAAGTCCTTCATTTGAATCGCAAGTATCCGCAAATGTGGAAAGGCAATCAATTTGCGCAGGCACTTGGAGCGTCTGCATTTGGTGTAAATCTATTGTTACCAGGCGATCATTATGCGAAAAGTGACAGAACGGTGAAATATTCTTTCGTTTTAATCGCTTTGACCTTCATGATATTCTTTTTTATGGAAATTTTGAATCAAAAAAAGGTGCATCCATTCCAATACATATTAATCGGATTAGCCTTGTGTATTTTCTACAGTTTGCTTCTTTCGTTTGCGGAACATTTCAATTTTGACAAAGCGTATTTGGTTGCGGGCGCAATGACGATTGCTTTGATTGGCATGTACACGATTGCCATTTTCAAAGACAGAAAATATGCTTTTTTAGTAGTTGGAATATTAATTGTTTTATATATGTTTGTGTTTGTAGTGGTTCGTTTGCAAGATTATTCGTTGTTGATTGGCAGTTTAGGCTTATTTGCTGCATTGGCAACCGTGATGTATTTGTCAAGGCAAATTGATTGGTATAACCTTAAAAATGAAGAAAGTATAGATAATTTAAAAAAATAGTTTGTATGGTTTTTGCGAACACATCGGTCTATAGAATACATAGATTTGAGGTTTTGACCCGATGTGTTCGCAAAATTTAGAGTGTATGCTATGGATGATTCTTTTGACACGAATTATTAGTGAAAATTTGTGCAATTCGTGCCAAAATTGGGCAGATTATTATTTTTCACATCCTTTTTTATTTAATTTCTTTAGATTGAATCATCATCGTCGCTATACCCGCAAGAATGACAGGTATTGCAAACACAAGAAAACAATCTGTAATACTTAACTTCATGGTTGCCAATAAACCACCCAAAAACGGACCTACAATGCCACCAATTCTGCCCATACTCATACCAAAACCGACACCTGTACTGCGTATTTCAGTTGGGTAAAGTCTTGCCGCTACTGCGTATAAACCGACAAATCCGCCTTGAATGCCAAAACCAATCAAGCCAAATAACACTAAAACGACCACAGAACCTTTAAAAAAGCCAAAAATTGCCATTAAAGAAGCAGTTCCTATGAAAAACCATAAAATCGTCCGCCGTAAACCGAAGGTACTCGACAAATAACCTTGTGTCACGATGCCGATAAACGCGCCTAAATTAAAAACGGTGCCTGCATAAATGGCTAATTCCATAGAAAGTCCTGTGCTTGCTGCCAATTTTGGAATCCAAGTCAATAAATAATACATCGAGCCAAATGACATAAAGAGCGCAGTCCATAACCAAAGAGTTGGTAATTTTCGTTCAGGTGTAAGTAGCGCATCCTTAATCATTTGAATGAAAATTTGCACGCGCTCACTAATGGTTAATCCCTGTTTTGGTGCAACAGATGTCGCATTGTTGGCATATTGCAACGCAGGCAATTCCGATAATGTGGGCTGATTCATCTTATTTAGAATCGCATTTATGTTTTGCAACGCATTCGCGGGTCGTTTTTTAACTAAAAAATCAAGCGATTCAGACAAAAAGTAGTAAATTAACGGCAGGGTTAATAACGTTACGACCCCTGCGGTTTGAAACATGGCGCGCCAACCGTAAGCGGGAATAATTTTCGCTGCCGCCAAACCTGATAACACTGCACCTACGGGATAACCACTCATGACGAAACTTACCCAAAAATCTTTTGTTGGTTTAGGTGCATATTCGGAAGTCAACGTAGCAGAACTCGCCAACATGCCACCAATTCCAATGCCACTGATGAAGCGAAAAAAGATTAATGCTTCAATGGATTGCGCGAGATAGGTTGCAAAAACGGTGATGCCCATGATGACGGCACATAATAAAATGACACCGCGTCGCCCAACAATGTCTGCACGTGGCGCAATGAGGAGTGTGCCAACGGTCATTCCAACCAAACCTGCACTGAAAACAACGCCCAAAGTTTGCATGGTGAAATCCCACTCTTTTGCAATCGCAGGCGCGGCGTAGGAAACAACCATTACATCCATTCCATCCAGCATATTCATCAAAAAGCAGAGGAGGATTGTAATGAGTTGTGTGTTCGACATTTTGTTGTAGTCGAAAAGATCCATTGTTTTGGTCATTTTTCGGATTGTTTTAAAAATATGTCAAAATAAAAATGGTAGGATTTGAAGTTTGTCAGAACAAAAGTAGTGATTTTAGCCACGAGTTTTACGAATTTTCACGAATCCCTCTAATAATTGGTGAAAATTTGTGCAATTCATGGCTGAAAAATTGGAATGATTATTTGTGCGTGTTTTACAATTAATTAGTAATCAATTGTTTATGAAATCTATTATTGATCATTTAGCCTAAATCGCCACCCGCAACGGGCAAGATGACTCCTGTAATATACGACGCTTCATCCGATGCCAAAAATAAAATCGCTGCGCATTGTTCCTCCAAAGTGCCATATCGTTTCATCAAAGAGGATTGAACTGTTTGATCCACAATTTGCTGATACCAAAAGGCTTCTTGTTCGGATAACGGTTTTTCGTTTCTCGGCGTAATGCGCGGCGGTGCGACCGTTCCGCCAGGAGAAACAGCATTGACTCGAATCTTTTTTTCGGCATATTCAAAGGCTAAAGATGCGGTTAATGCGTTTACGCCGCCTTTTGCTGCGGAGTAGGGCATTCTGTAAATGCCTCTTGTCGCAACTGACGAAACATTTATAATGACACCACTTCCTTGCGAAAGCATATAGGGTAAAACGGCTCTGCATCCCCATAATGTTGGGAAAAGAGAGCGATTGACCTCTTTTTGAATTTCAGCTTCTTGATATTCGTGAAAGGGTTTGACCCAAATCGTGCCGCCGACATTGTTAATAAGCACATCAATTTGTCCAAAAAATTTTTGAGTTTCTTGGAAAACGCGCTCGAAACCTGCTAAGGTTTCTAAATCCGCAATCACTGAAAAAACGGGATGACCTTGAAAACGCAACTCGTGCATCACCGTTTCGACGGCAATGGATCTATCTACTAAAACCACTTTACAGCCTTCCTGTGCGAGTCGAATCGCAACATTTTTGCCAATACCTTGCGCCGCGCCCGTTACAACCGCGACTTTATTTTTAAATCTGTCTTTGAAAATCATTTTTTTTTTTTTGAAAAACATAGGTACATAGGAAACAGAGATTTTGAAACACGTAGGGGCATAGGAAACATAGATTTTGATATATATGTTAAAATTTATGTTTCCTATGCCCCTATTTGTTTCAAAACAGATGCTTCCTATGTACCTATCTGTTTAAATACCTGATGGAACGAATTTTTCTAAATAGAAATTGGCGATTTTAATGCCAGCTTTTGTCAAGGATGCTTTGACGCTCTCTACCATCACATTCGGTCCGCAAATATAAATATCATATTCTTTTGCCTTCAATATATCTTTTGTAATCCATTGATTTACAAAGCCTTGTGCATGATTTGGCGTAGGCGCGACGGATACGGTATGATATTCAAATGGCATTGTTTTTTTAAATGAGTTCAATCGTTCCAATTCAACCAAATGTTCTTCGGCATTCGCGCCGTAAAACAATTGAATTGGATGTTTAACCTTGTGTTTGGACAATTTTTCCAACATCGCCAAAAAAGGGGCAATGCCTGTCCCACCTGCGAAAAACAGCGTTGGACGATGCAATTCGCGCAAATAAAAACTGCCTGTCGGGCCTTTTAAGTTCAAAATAGCACCTACTTTTGCGTGTTCGCGCAAGAAATTGCTCATTAAACCATTGGGAATCAATTTAATAATGAATTCCAACTCGTCCCCGCCTGAATCCCGACTAAATGAATAGGAACGGTGAAAACCTGTATTTGGAATGTCAATATTAGCATATTGCCCTTGCAGAAAGCGCAATTTTTCACCTTTTTGCAACTTCACAACCAATTTCACAATCTCCGATGACAGCAAATCTATGGAAACAATCGTTGTTGCATGGGTGATTGCTTTGACTTTACAGGCTTTGGAACTCGCCAAAATAGCCACCACCATATCAGAAGTCGGAGTCATTTGGCAAGCCAATGAAAACCCATTTTCTACTTCCGCTTCCGACAACACTTCCTCAATATAATCGCCCATTTCAAAATGCCCACTTTTCCATTGGCACTTGCAGGTGCCGCAAACACCTTCGTTACAATCCAATGGAATATTAATGCCCGCCCGAAATGCAGCATCCGCTAAAGTCTCACTTGACCGACTTTCAATGATTCGAGTCAACCCATCTTCAAAATTTAATGCTATAATTGCCATACTTGTCAATATATTAATTGGTTGGGAATAAATAAAATTTAAAGAATTAAGAAGGCAAAAATAGGATTTTTTGCAAAAAATCAAACACTTGTTTCTTTAATTCCTTAAACTTTCATCATCCTAATTTAAAAATGATTTAAATATGATATACGTCAATCACTTGACGAATATAATCATTTTTAAGAATCACTTTTTTATTCGTAATCAAAAAGCTATCGCCCGTTTTCAACAATGTGTAAAACGAACAGCCAAAATAAGAATCCACTATTTTATACCGAAAACTTAACGTATTCCAATTGAAACGCAATTTAATTTCGGTTTGCGATTCTTCCAAAATCTCAATATTGGAAATGGTATGCGTTGTGCGCGGTTCGGGCATGCTCGCGCTTGACCGTTCCGTTTTGATGCGGAACACACGGTCTTCAATCCCCGATTTATTCGCATAATAAATTAACGATATTTGAGATTGCGGGTCGGTTATCAACTCGTCATCATCGTCCCACGCGGGCATCCAAAAAGGCGCGTCGGGATGATAATGTTCTAACCATGCATCCCAATCTTTATCGTCTAAACAACGCGCTTCGTGATATAAAAATGCTTGAATTTTATTAAAATTAGTCATAATATTAATTTTTGTAAACAATTGATTATCAATTAAATGATGAATTTTATCATTCATCATTATCAATTGCCTTTGTCATCACTTCGAGCCAATATTTATGTTGCATCATAAACAAACCTTCATCTTCGGTTTTCGCGCCACTCAATAATGGTTTCATACCAATCCCATCAGCATTCTCATCCGCCCCTTGAATCCAATGTTTTGCACCTCTGCTAATGTCATTCCACTCCATACTTGCGGCTTGATAACCGCCTTGAGATGCCCGAAATTCTTCCAAATCATCAGGTGTTGCCATGCCACTCGCATTAAAAAAATCTTCATATTGACGAATCCGATGCGCTCGCGTTTCCGCAGGTTCATTGATAGGCGCGAAACAATAAATGGTAACTTCGGTTTTATTCACACTAATCGGTCGCCACATCCGAATTTGCGTACTAAATTGATCCATGAAAAACACATTCGGATAAATACACAAATTCCGCAAATTTCCAACCATCCATCTTGCTTTGGCTTCGCCAAATTTTTCTTTCCATTCTTCATACATTTTGAAGGCGGGGCGATTGGTCGGGTCTGCCCAAGCCGTCCATAACATGATGTGCCCGTGTTCAAATGCGTAAAAACCACCCGCTTGTTTCGACCATTTGCTGGCATCCATCGCTTTGATGTCGGTTTTGGATTCACCCGTTTTGCGCCGATTCGTTGTGGCAACATAATTCCAATGTACCGCACTCACATGATAGCCATCGGCACCATTTTCAGCTTGCAATTTCCAATTGCCTTCGTAAACGTAAGTAGATGCGCCTTTCAAAACTTCCAAACCTTGCGGT
>JBEEMZ010000220.1:0-8475 GCA_041192405.1 Bacteroidota bacterium
TTAATTTTGTCCTATCGTTTCACTAAGAGAACGCTGAGTGATTTACAAATAATTAAAAATCAATAAGTTATGCAATATTCTCACTTGCATTGTCATACGCAATACTCGTTATTGGACGGGGCGGCGAAAATATCTTCTATGTTTAAAAAGGCGGTGGCGGATAAAATGCCTGCTATTGCTATTACGGATCATGGTAATATGTTTGGCGTATTTGAATTTGTGGCGGAGGCTGCCAAACATAAAGATGTCAAACCAATTGTGGGTTGCGAATTTTATTTGGTGGAAGACCGCCATAAACGCGCTTTTACCAAAGAGCAAAAAGATAAACGTTTTCATCAACTTTTTTTGGCTAAAAATGCTGAAGGTTATCGCAATTTGACCAAAATGTGTTCACTTGGGTTTATAGAAGGTTTGTACGGCAAGTATCCGCGCATTGACAAAGAGTTAATTTTGCAATATCATAAAGGTCTGATTGCGACGACTTGTTGTCTTGGTGCGGAAGTGCCGCAAGCGATTTTGATGCATGGTGAAGCCGTTGCGCGAGAAAAATTCAAATGGTGGTTGAATTTGTTTGGTGAAGATTATTATGTAGAGTTGCAGCGGCATCAGATTCCTGACCAAATCAAGGTAAATGAAGTATTATTGCGTTTTGCGAAGGAATTTGATGTGAAAATTATCGCGTCGAATGATTCGCATTATGTGGATAGGGCGGACTCGAATGCACATGATATTTTGTTGTGTTTGAACACGGGCGAGAAGCAAGCTACGCCTAAAATGGATGATTTTGACGAAGGTGTGAGTCAAAAAGGGAAGCGATTTGCGTTTTTCAATGATGAATTTTACTTCAAAACGACGGCGGAAATGCAAAAAGTCTTTCCAGATTTGCCGCAAGCGTTGGACAATACCAATGAAATCGTTGCCAAAATAGAGCCGTTGAAATTGAAACGCGATATTTTATTGCCTAATTTTGTCATTCCACAAGGTTTTACTTCGCAAGATGAATATTTGACGCATTTAACCTTTGAAGGCGCGAAAGAACGCTATAAAGAAATATCGCCGATTATTGAAGAACGGTTGAATTTTGAATTATTTACGGTTCGGACGATGGGTTTTGCGGGTTACTTCTTGATTGTGGCGGATTTTATTAAGGCTGGGAGGGATTTAGGCGTGTTCATTGGCCCAGGTAGGGGTTGTCTTGTAGGAAATACGAAAATTATTTTACGAGACGGACGCACTAAAAACTTAGAACATATTGAAATTGGTGATAAAGTTTGGACACAAGATGGCAGTTTGCAAACGGTTACAAATCGTTTTGAATATCCTGTAGATGAAACATTATTGAATATAAAAAATTACTATGGTGAAGCAGATGGCGTTACAATGACCAAAGACCATAAGGTTTTGGCAGAAAAGCAAAAAAATAATGAATTGACATGGATGCCAGCATCTGATTTGGAAATTGGGGATTGGGTTTTTATTCCAACACCAGTTTTTGATTCAAAAAATGCAATTCCAATAGATTATAATTTGGTTTCAAAAAGAAATTCTGTAAATAATGTTCCAAATCATGTGTTAAAAGGCAATGATTCACAAATCATAGATTTTCTAAAAAGACATGTTCTAAATCAAAGTATCGAATCTGATAGTCATTTCAACTACACAACGTTTTCGCGTTCTTTTGCAGACCAAATTCGATTTATTTGTTGGCAAATTAATGTTCCAGTAAAATTAAATTTTGATAGTGAAAATAATTTATACCAGATTTCAATATCCAATATAGTAGAGATAGGGCATTGCCCTATCTCTACGCGGCGCATGATTTCAAATCAGTATAGAAAGGTTAAAGGTGGGATTTTAACCAAAATTCGTTCCATTACGGAGGTTACAGATGTCAAAAAAGTATATGATATTGAGGTGTCGAATAATCATAACTATTTGACTTCCAGCTTTTTAGTGCATAATTCGGCGGCGGGCAGCGCGATTGCGTATTGCATCGGCATCACGAATATTGACCCCATTAAATACAACCTCCTGTTTGAACGTTTTTTGAATCCCGACCGTAAATCCATGCCCGATATTGATACGGATTTTGATGATGAAGGTCGTCAAAAAGTGATTGATTATGTGGTGCAAAAGTATGGAAAACAACAAGTTGCGCAAATTACGACGTATGGCACGATGGCTGCCAAAATGAGTATCAAGGACGTTGCGCGGGTGTTGGATTTGCCGTTGCAAGAGGCGAATGCAATGGTGAAACTCGTTTCAGATAAACCAGGCATTAAACTCAATCGTTTATTGACTGCGCCGATTTATGGAGAAGGTTCTTTGTCGGAGAAGGAAAATTTAATTCCAGAAGACATCGAAAATGCCAAATCTTTGCGGGAAATTCTCAACGGCGATGACGAACGCGCTAAAGTCTTGAAAGAAGCGTTGATTTTGGAAGGTTCGGTGCGCGGCACGGGGATTCATGCGGCGGGCATCATCATTGCGCCGAAAGATTTGACCGAAATTATACCTGTTTACACGTCGAAAGAGACCGAATTATTGATTACCCAATTTGAAGGTTCGATTATTGAGGATGCGGGCGTTATTAAAATGGACTTTTTGGGGTTGAAAACGTTGAGCATCATGCGCGACGCACTCAAATTAATTAAAGAAAATTATGGGATTACGATTGAAATTGATGAAATTCCGTTAGATGACAAAAAAACATATCAATTATATCAACGCGGCGAAACCAATGCGACGTTTCAATTTGAAAGTCCAGGGATGCAAAAGCATCTCCGAGATTTGAAACCTGATAAATTTGATGATTTGATTGCCATGAATGCCTTGTATCGTCCTGGCCCGTTGCAATACATTCCAAATTATATTAATCGAAAGCATGGACGGGAGAAAGTTGTATATGATTTGGACGCAATGGAGGAATATTTGCATGAAACCTACGGAATTTGCATTTTTCAGGAACAATTAATGTTATTATCGCAAAAATTAGCCAATTTTTCAAAAGGAGATGCGGATGTTTTGCGTAAAGCGATGGGAAAAAAGCAACTTGCGGTTCTGGACAAAATGAAACCCAAATTTTTAGCAGGTTGCGAAAAAAATGGACATGCATTGCCGACTTGTGAGAAAATTTGGACGGATTGGGAAGCATTTGCTTCGTATGCGTTCAATAAATCACATTCAACTTGTTATGCATTTGTAGCGTTTCAGACGGGTTATTTGAAAGCCCACTACCCTGGTGAATATATGGCTGCCGTGCTGACGCATGGTCAAGGCAATCTTGAAAAAATCACTTTTTTCATGGAGGAATGTCGCAGTATGGGCATTGCGGTGAAGAGTCCTGATGTGAATGAGAGTGATGTGACGTTTACGGTGAACAAAAAAGGGGAAATTCGATACGCATTAGCCGCCGCGAAAGGGGTCGGCGAAGCGGCAGTCAATGCATTAATTGAGGAACGCAAAGAAAATGGCGCGTATAAAGATGTTTTTGATTTCGTCAGACGCTCTAATTCGCGCACTATCAGCAAAAAAGTGATAGAATCGTTGGTTTATGCGGGCGCGATGGACGGTTTTGGCATTCATCGGGCAACTTATTTTGCAAAACCCGACCCCGCAAAACAAGATACGTTTATTGAAATGCTCATTAAATACGGCAATGCGTATCAATCGCAAAAAGATGAAGCAAAAGTTTCATTGTTCGGGGGCGGCTCGAATGCGGTGATGACGGCTCCACCTGCCATTCCGAAGGTCGAAGAATGGAATTTGATTGAAAAATTGAATTATGAAAAAGAAGTCGTCGGGATTTTTCTGAGTGGGCATCCTTTGGATGATTTTAGAATGCAAGTGAAGGTTTTGGAGAAATATTCTTTGGATAAAATTGAAAATTTCAAAGGGCAAAAGGTTAAACTCGCGGCTTTCGTGACGGCGGTGAATGAACGCATTTCCAAAAAAGGCACGCCTTGGGGTGCGATTACGATTCAAGATTATAAAAGTTCGACAGAATTTACACTTTTTAATGATGATTATGCACGACATGCACCGATTTTGAAACCAGGAACATCCGTTTATATTGAGGGTGAATATAAAACACGTTACAATAGTACCGAATATGAATTAAAAATTAATACAGTTAAATTATTGGATAGCGTTTCGGTGGACAATTTGGTGAATAATGTAACGATTGTCATTCCGTTGGAACGCATTACGCATGATTTTATTGAAACGATGACTTTGTTTTGTAGTAAATTTAAAGGCAAAAGTAAATTGCGCGTTCAAATTCAAGATGCGACCAATCATTTACATTTGAAATTGTATTCGCTTGATAAAAACGTGAAAATAGATACCGCTTTATTGAAATATATGGATAGTGAAGGTTGGCAATATTCATTGAATTAGTTGGTTGGTTATTGAGTTGGTTAGTTAAGTTATTGATTATCAATGGTTTAACTAACCAATTAACCACTAAACCCAAATCACAAAAATACGTTTATCTTGCGCCTCAATCCACTCACTTGCCCATTTTTTCACTTCTGTATGGTCAAAAATCAATAAATAACCTTCGGAAAGTTGTTGCGATTCCAAATAATTCGTCAATTGAACCAACCCTTTTTCATGCAATTTTTGCCCACGCCAGAGTTTCAATTCCGCAATATATTTATGTTCGTAAAACGTAATCACCACATCTAACCGCTTTTCCTCCGAAATCTGTGGTTCTTTAAAATCATAACCCGCGCCGTTGATAATCGGTTTCAAAAATGCCAAAAACACGAGTCGCCCATGTCTTTCCAAGAATTTGCGGTCTTTTCCGCTATATTCGCGCTTCATAAAGGATTGAAAACCCATTAAAACGGCTTCCATATTCAACGTTTTATCATCATTTCGATAGCCGCCCCCAAAATCAACGCGTTTCGAGATTTGTGCCCATTCCATTTTACTCGTCATGTAATTGACAATCACTTCTTGATAAATCCGATTGTGAATGACAAAAACGCCGTTTCGTTCGCTCAAGAGACCATACAATAAAGCGATATGAGCCACGGGATTGTGGAGATTAAAACTCAATCGTTCCCCATCTACCGCAATCGTGTAAACCATTTCATACAATGCCGTATTATTTTCCAGATGTTTGATTTGGCTTTCAAAATTGGTATTATTTTCTTTAACCAATCGTTTGACGGCGGTTTCAAGGTCTTGCAATGTCCAATCGGCGGTACTTTTAGCAGGTAAAAGCACTTCATCTATGATTTTGCATAACCGACTCACTAAAAAAGGATAGCCCGATGTATAGTAAAATAAGCCATAACTCATGGCAGCAACATCCATTTGAACGCTTCGTTCCCGCACATAATCCTCCAACATGGGTTGAATTTCGTGCGGATACAGGTTCATATCCACATTAAAATCAGCTGCAATATTCCACGGCGAGTTATATTTTTGTTCGGAATCGGGGCGAATTTTCATTTTCAACGATTTCACATCATGTACCCCCGCTAAAACCACCGAATGGAATGTTGGAATTTCACTTCTGGTAAGAAATTTATTCCGTAACATCGCCAAAAATTTAATAAAAATTTCGTTATTGCTACTTTGATCCACTTCATCTATTAAAACCACTATTTTTTGAGTGCTTTTTTTAACTAACTGACTGATGAGCGTGGATAATTGCTTTAAATTATTGGTTTTTTCAATGCGTTCGTTCAGCCATTCTTCTAAATGAGTCGCTTGATAGCTCGCATAATCCCCCAAGATGCCTATAAATCCTTGTGCAAATTGTTTTTCGGTTTCAAACATATCGTTTCCAACGCCTTCAAAGCTCACATTGAAAACCAAATAACCTTGTTTTTGGCGCAACGCATGACTTATTGCATATAAAGTCGTCGTTTTCCCATATTGGCGCGGGCGATTGATAATGAAATATTCGCCCTCGTGAACCAATTTTAAGGTAGCCGCCATTTTCTGAGAAACATCTGCCATATAATGTTTGTCGGGAAAGCAATTACCTGTAACATTAAATTTTTTTTCCATTGGATTTAGATTTCAATTAAAAATAAGGGCAAATATAACGTTTTTTTCAAAAAAGAACGCTTATTGTGTATTAATTCAATTAATTGTTTTATAAATTGCAATTTTTTATATTAATAAAAACTTTATGTTTTAAATAATTATTATCTAATCATTTTTTAATTGCCGTTTGCATTCTTTTCGGCACATAAAAATTAAAAAAAAGATAGTTTCAGAAAAAAGAACTATCTTTGCACAAATTTTTAGTAATAAAGTATTAGCATTTGAAATCATTTAATGAATCGGGATTGAACGAAGCGTTGTTGAAGGGCATTGAGGCATTAGGATTTGAAACTCCTACGCCCGTCCAACAATTGGTTATCCCGCACGCGCTCACGCACAAAGGCGACATCGTCGCCCTCGCCCAGACCGGTACGGGCAAAACCGCCGCTTTCGGGCTGCCGCTTTTGCATCTGACTGACCCTACGATTCGGAATGTACAAGCCGTTGTGCTTTGTCCAACCCGCGAATTGTGTATGCAGGTCACGAGTGATTTGGTCAACTACGCCAAGTTTGCCTCTCAATTTAAGGTCACAGCTGTTTATGGCGGAACGAGCATTGACCAACAAATTCGTGCCGTGCGCTCTGGCACACAAATCGTCGTCGCTACCCCTGGTCGGTTAGTGGATTTGATTCAACGAGAAGCTATTGCACTGGATAAAGTGCGTCATTTTGTCCTCGACGAAGCGGATGAAATGTTGAATATGGGTTTCAAGGATGAATTAGATATTATCCTCTCGGCGGCGGGGAATCGAGATTCGATGTGGTTATTTTCGGCAACCATGTCTGAAGAAGTGCGCTCCATTTCGCGGACTTATATGCCCGCGCCGTTGGAATTGAGGATTGGTACTAAAAATGCCGTCAACGAAAATATTGAACACGTCTATTACGTCTGTCGTCCAGACGATAAATATAGTGTGTTGAAACGGATTGTTGACTCGAATCCAGGTATTTTTGGTTTAATTTTCTGCCGAACGAAAGCTGACACGAAAGAAATCGCCGAACAAATGATGCGCGATGGTTACAATTCGGAAGCGTTACATGGCGATTTATCGCAAAATGACCGCGACCGTGTGATGAACCGTTTTCGGGAAGGTACTTTACAGCTGCTTATCGCAACGGATGTGGCAGCTCGTGGAATTGATGTGAATGATATTTCTCATGTTATCAACTATGGTTTGCCTGATGATAACGAAGTTTACACGCACAGAAGCGGTCGGACAGGTCGTGCGGGTAAGAAAGGGGTGTCTATCACGATTACGACGACCAAATTTGAGGACAGAATTCGTCAAATTGAACGTTTTGCGAAAGCCACTTTTACTAAAAAAGTGATTCCGTCAGGCGTAGAGGTTTGCGAGCAACAGTTGTATCAGATTGTGAAAAGCATTCGGGCGATTGACGTGAAACACGAAGAAATTGACCCGTTTATGCCGAAAATCTATGAAGAATTGCAAGATTTGTCGAAAGAAGATTTGATAAAACGCTTTGCAAGTATGGAATTCAATCGCTTTTTGGAGTATTACAAAGGGGCAAACGATTTGAATATCTATCCGCGCAATGTCAGAACACGTAGTTCATTGAGTACAAGTAGCACTTCGACAGGTTCGGGCTTGAAATCTTCGGGCAATTTCCAACGCGTTTTTGTGAGCGTCGGCGAAGCGGATGGCGTTGATAAGCGCGAATTCGTGAAATTATTGTCTCGAGATATGCAAATTCCAATTGAAGCGATTGGAAAAATTGATATTTCAAGAACTTATTTGCATTTTGACATCGAAAAAGAGTTTATTGACCCAATTCGCAGTGGTTTTGAAGGGATGAAAGTCAATGGTCGTAGGGTACGGGTGGACGAAGCGATGCCTCGAAATGATTCGGGCGGCGGTCGCAGACCGCCTGTTTTCCAACGCGCTGATGCCTCCGATAAACCGCGCAGGCGTTTTGAAGATGTTAAGAATAAGAAAAGTAGATAATTCCTAACGGAATGACAAAAAACTTGTCATTCGATAGGAATCAAATACTCTACTGAGTTGTTAAATTTTTAATGTATAAACGATTGATTATCAATAGTATTTTTCGGCGAAATTTGCGGGAAAAATATATTACAACTTTAATAACTTAGTAGAATAGGAATCAAATTAAAAACGATCCTTTAACCATAAAAGGCGATAATATTTTCAAATGAGTCAACTCTTTTGAAAATATTGCGTTCTTTTATGGTTATTTTTTTACAGAAAACAAACCATTTTTACTATGAAAAATCCTCTACTCTTCTGTTTTGGGTGTTGTTGCCAGCTCCTTATGGCGCAAACAACGCCTAATTTCACAATGCGAACCGTTAAAACAGGCATGTTGATGCCTTGGGAAATCACTTACGGACCTGATAATTTTTTATGGACGACCGAAGCTCGTGGTTAC
>JBEEMZ010000221.1:0-8474 GCA_041192405.1 Bacteroidota bacterium
CGTTAAAAAAACAATTTCCAAACGTGACCAATGACCTTGAAATGGAAAAAATGGCATTTAGAAACGGGCAAATGGCATTAATGACGGTTATTTTGGAAATCAGATAAAGTGACCCCAATTGTTTTGAAATGAATTAAAGTTATGTTTTTGATGAAAAAAATATTACAACTCCTTGTTTTACAATTGTTTGTAACAACAATCTTTGCACAAACTTCGGTGAATGCAGCTCGGAAAAAGGCATTAGTGATTGGGAATGGTGCCTATCCGATGGAACCCTTAAAATGTCCAACGAATGATGCCAGAGCCATGGCAGCGTTTTTGAAAAAAAATGGATTTGATGTCACGCTCGACTCGAATTTGAATCGGCAGTCCATGATGAATCTTATCTATCATTTCAGACGAAACTTATCTGAAGGAGACATTAGCCTATTTTTCTTTGCGGGTCATGGCAGGGAGCGTCAAAGAGTGAATTATATATATCCGATAGATGATATTGAGATTAATTTAGATACGTGTTATTTATCTTCATTGGAATCGCAAAGATGCTTACTGAATATCGTTCTGTTAAATGCGTGCCGCAAAGAAAATACAACAATGAGTTCCCAGTCTACCAGCATAGCCGACTTCAACAGTAACATGTTACTTTCTTTTGCGACGGCACCCAATCGCTATGCGTATGATAGAGATAGTGAGTTAAGTGTGTACACGGAGTCTTTTTTGAATATTGCGCAAGAAGGTTGCTCTTTAAATGATATTTTTCCACGCCTTGTTGATTCGGTTTTGCAGAAAACGCACCATGCGCAACAACCTTGGGTGCATCATTCCATGAATAGTGAAGTTGCGGGCTTCAAATTGCTGCTTCCAGAATCGTTTCCAATGAAAAAAGTAACAGGTCATAACGGTCAATTACCTTTTTCGATTGGTCAACATGAAGTCACACAGGCGGAATGGAAAGAAATTATGGGTGATAATCCTGCTTTTAACAAATGCCATGATTGTCCGATTGAAAATGTATTTTTTATTGATATTCAATTGTTTATAAAAAAATTAATCGCCAAAACAGGCAAAAAATATCGGCTTTGCACCGAAGGCGAATGGGAATATGCGGCTTGCGGCGGAAATCTCACACCTATATATGGGTATAGCGGGAGCGACTCTTTAAAGACAGTTGGTTGGTACTTGGCGAATGCGACGAAAACGCAACCTGTGGCGAAAAAGAATCCGAATCAATTCGGGGTTTATGATATGTCGGGGAATGTTTGGGAATGGTGCATTGACGCAAATGGGATAGGTGTGTTACGAGGTGGGAGTTTGGGGCAGGAAAAGGATTCGCGTTTGCAAAATCGCTTTCCGCAAGATGCCACTATTAAATCTCGGTATTATGGGTTTCGATTATGCGAAGATTAATAGGTTTTATAGGTTTTCAAATTAACATTTCAGCGTTCAAATCATTGAAAATCAATAATTTGAATACTGAAATGCTAATTCAAAAGGACTTCATCTGTGAATTTAAAAAAGATTATACGTCCATTTGATGTAGATAAACGCGCCGCCAACTCCAAATGTTTGTACTTGATCGCTGTATTTCAAGGTACCATGTCGCTGCACACTTGCAATCCAAATTTCTTTCTCTAATGGTGTAGCGTTCTTCATTCTTACTTCTATGTCATCCCAAGTTTGATTTTCATTCGATTTGAAACCCCAAAGATTGTTACAACCTATTGTTATTTTTGACTTGGTATTGATAAAATAGCCTAATTCAATATCTATAATAGGCTGATTTTGATTATTAAACACTTGTTTAGCATATAAAAGTCTCTCTCCTGACACAGGTACACCATTAAGTATATCGGGCGGAATAAAAGCATTTTGTCCAAAAAGGGTTGTCTGCAATTTGTAAGTGATTTTTTTAGAACGCCCGTGCAACAAAATAAAACCTTTAAAATTGGGAATGATAGATTCGTAACGAGAAGTTTCTTGTCTATCTAATCCTGTAAAATTTTTTTGCCCAAATTTGGTAGTCGCAGCCAACTTCGTTTGATTCCAATTAAAACCTAAAACCCATTGAAACAAAGGATTTTGTTTCCACTGAAACGAAATATCTACGCTATGCGTAGTCGTCGTCGGCAAGTTTTTAAAGAACAAAACAGCTGTTACATCTCTTTCTTTTAAATGGAGTCCAAATGTTTGGGATACCGTAAAAATTTTATTGGTATCATCCTCAAAAGAGGAGAATATAATTCTATTATAAACAGTCGTGTTAGAATAATCTATTTTAAATTCCAATTGATTCGCTTTATTGCGCCAACTGCCGCCAACATTCCAAGTCTTGGCTTTTTCGGGTTCTAATTGTTGAATCTTGAATGCCCTTGCCAAAATACTTTCATTCGACGCAATATAGACCAACGATGGATCTGTGGTTCGATATTGCGCACTCAAACCTGAAAAATAAATTTGATGTAACGAAGGTGTTCTAAAACCTTGATTCCACGAAAGACGCACTTCTACTTCGTTTTGCACACCCAAATAAGTATGACTCCCTGCTATTTTAAAAATGGGGTAGCCATAATAATTGGTAAATGTTTCAAAACGACCGCCTATTGTCAAATGATTGATAAAATGAAGCGTATCCCAAATTAGTTTATTGTGTTCATCGTAATAATAATTATAAAATGTATCTCTATTGACCCATTTGATTTGCGTAAACGCGCCATAATTATTTCTATTGCGTTCAATGACATCATCTGGATGAAAACTGGGCAATTTTTGAGTGCTGCCTTGATGTCGCGTCATATCGTTTGGCGTGAAATAATACGCAGATTGCTCGCCTGCGACCGTTCCAAACGTTTCCGAACGCAATGAAATACCAGTTGTCATTTCAAAATGAGCTTTTCCTTTTGCGATAGGATACAACTTATGTAATTGAATATCAGTGGTTTGTTGCCGATAATAATTCGAGCCAGCATAAAAATTTGTGGGTGATTGGATTGTATTATCCTTAAAAGGTGCTGCATAACTCAAATCTACATTGAATGAATTTTCAAGATGATTGTGAACCGCCTGCGCACCCACCGAATGGGATATATCTAAATTCCCCAATACGCCAACCTTCAATTTTGCGCCAACCGTCAAATAATAATCACTGGATTTGGGATTCAAATGCGTACTATATCCATATGGTGTTGCAGCAGGATTGAGTGTTCCCGCTGATTCGGATTTCGGGAACGTATAAAGACCAACAATATTACCTATTTTATACGAAACACCGCCAAACGCGTAAAAATACGCCTTATTAATAGGTGTTTCCAAATTGAAATAGGCAGATGCTTGTTGAATAGCAGCCCGCCCCGCCATTAACACTTTTTTATCTTTGAAACCAATGTTATCATGCAAATGCGTCCAAAATGGATTGGTAGCAGCAATTGAATTGCGATCGCCTTGCTTATAAATATCGCCATAATAATCTTCACTCCGATTAATATGCCCCAAATGAAGAAAATCGGCGTTTAAACTTAGAAATCCTTTCTGAGCCTTATCTAAATAATGAAAACTTTGTAAATATATTTTTCCTTCAGTCTCATTACCAAAGTCCTCTTTTGTCCACCATTTCCCACTACCAAAACCACTTGGGTAAAATCCACCTTGCACACCAATCGTCGCAGGAATCGGTTTATCCTGTAACTGAATGTTGATAACGCCCGCAATCGCATCGCTCCCATGCCAAACACAAGCCGCCGCAGTTTTTATTTCAATGGATTTAACGGCATTCAACGGAATATTGACCAAATCATTACTTACGGTTCCGCGCCCAAACGTACCGTTCAAATGCAAAATACTCGTGGAGTGCCGTCGTTTTCCATTGATGAGGACTAAAAATTGGTCGGGTCCCATACCTTTCATGGAAGTGGGCGTGAACATTTCACTTTTATCCGCAGTGATTTGCCATGAGGCATAAAACGATGGCAACAAATAAACCAATGCTTCTTCCAATGTATTTTTGCCCGAAAGCGCGAGTTGTTCCGCCGTGATGATATGGGACGGTTCACCTGCTTCAAAAATGGATTTTGGATGTAAATTGACCACTAAAGTATCTTTTTCAAGTGGAATTTGAATATCCCGCACACACTTTTGCTCAATTCTCAATGTGTACACACCTGAATGCAGATGCTCCAAATGGACTCTACCAAGTGAGTCGTTACAGTTACAATCTTGAAAAGCGTTTTCCGCTTCATGCTTCAATTTGTATTCCACAAAAGGCGATTTGAGCGTATCATTATACTCGTCAAAAATAGTTAAAATTTTGGAAGATTGCGCTGCAACAGATAAACTAAAACACATCCCCAGCCAGCAGCATCGTATTTGTTTCATTTTCATGCTAAAAGAATTGTAGTTTGAATAGATTAAATAGGTAATAAATGGACAATCAATAACGAATGATAATATTTTTGATGCCATTATCAAGTAATCGCTGTTGTATTTCTATATTATCCTGCTTATTTTCTCCGATAATAGTGATAGAAACACCCGATGCTCTGAGGTATAAAATTTCATCCTTTTTCAGTAGATTACTTTTCCAACTATCTTTCAATTGAATGCTTTTAATATTGCTTAAATATTTCAAGGGCTTAAAACTACACTTGCTATCAAAAGGAACAATCAAAGTTCCATAAGCGGACGAAAAAAGTTTTTTCCAATTTACCCCTCTCTTTTCTGCAAAATATTTTAATGCAACGGTATCAGCAGCTTCTAATAAATCACATAATTGACTGTTTTTCAATAAGTTATCATGTGTCAATAAGGCATCTTTGTTTTTCAACAAAGGGGAAAGCGGTTTGAAATCCGTCGCTTTGGTTATTAAACTCGTATCTATTTGAAACAATAAGTTCAAAAAATCATCCTCCCATTTTCTCAATAACGGTTCAGTTGTGTATTCAGTCGTAATACTGTAATCGTATTGCTGAAAAATAGTGTCGTTATTGCGACAATTCCTAATAATGCAGGTAGTTGTTTGTAACGAAAAATGGCAATTTAAACCAATTCCGTTGCAATTAGAGCTATCTTCTTGCAGTTTTGGCTTAAAATAAAGCCCGCAACTATCAAAAGTTGCTTTATACAGTTTGAAATAGTTGAAAAGCAAGGTCGGGTATTTAGAAGCATCGTTTTGAATCACTACTAAGATGCTATCTCTATCTTGCGCTTTTGAATCGCCAATTGTAAAAAAAAGGAGGAAAGCGAATATATTAAAAGGCAATAATGTCTGTTTCGTTACCATAAAAAAATTGATTTTTTAACGGGACAAAGTTAAAAAATCAATATGAAATATTTTAATTTATGTTTGTTTTTAGCTATTTTAAACAGGAGTCATCTCCTTTTTTTGTCATTCCATAGGAAAAAAGTTTGCGATGGAATGACAAAAAAAAGCTACGGTGAAACCCAAATCGAATAGATAAAACGCGGATGAATCACTAAAATATCACCACATTTTAATTGGTGAACCTTTGTAAAAACAAGGTCATTATCAATCTTGCACAAAAGCCTGTCAAGGTCTGAAATATCCAAAACTTTGCACCAAAAGCGTTCATTTTCAACGCAAACTTTCACAAAATGACCAATTTTGATGTCTTGCAACTCTTTTAAAGAAGGTGCACTAAATGTTTCAGGATATTGCTGCGCCATTTGTTGTGCATCTATGAAATTTACAATTGTTTTCATCCTTTTTTTAATTTTTAATTTAGAAAAATGAAAGCATCAGCGCAAAGGTAAAAAAAAGGCAGAATCATCCTAAGATTTCACCTTTTTTTTGAACATAATTTAAAAATCATTATTTGCCTTGTAAATTTCGATCGGGTAACTCATCTGAATTTCAACTACTTTTGGCAATTTTACATCATTAATACACTCATTGAAGGCACGCACCTTACAGTTTTGACAAATTTCAGCATCCAACAGTTTATAAATAGCTCCAATCGCATCCGTTTTTGAAACAAAAAAACATTCTTTCCCAATCATTGGCACAAAATCACCATCGCGCAAAACATCTTGCGCAATAATTTTTAAACCTGCAATATACATGGCACCACCTCGTTCGCGCCAAGTTTTTGCCTCTTGCACCAACCATTCCGAACCATCTAAATCAATATAATTGATGCCATTTGCCAAAATTAACAAATATTTATCATCCGATTCCGCCCGAACTTGCTGCACAAACGTAGAAATATGTTCCATCGCCCCAAAAAACAAGGCTCCGTCAATCCGAATGATTTTCAATTGAGGGCATTCTTTTAAACCATCTTTGCGTTCAATATTGGTCAATTGACGGCGCGGGTGGTCAAAATCAGGTGCCATCACTGCGATATGTGGTTTAGACGCTTCTCGAATATAGAAAAATAAGGACAATATCACCCCGACATAAACCGCTAATTCCAATTCTGAAAACAAAGCAGCAACTAAAGTAGCAAAGAAAATAATGATTTCTCGCTTACTCGCCTTGCTAATTTCTCGTATATGATGAAAATCTATTAACCGCCAACCGACCATAATAATCAAACTTGCCATCGCAGGAATTGGCAAATAGGCTGCCACAGGCGCGAAAAATAAAACAAATATCGTCAAAATCAAGGCAGCAAATACGGCAGATAGTGGCGTTTTTGCCCCTGCATCATAATTCACCCCTGAACGCGCAAACGAACCTGTCCCCGCATAACAAGAAAAAAACGAACCGATAATATTAGATAAGCCTTGTCCAATAAACTCTTGATTGCCATCAATGCGTTGTCCCGATTTCAATGCAATCGAACGCGCAATGGCAGAGGCTTCTATCAAGCCTAACAATGCAATTGCAAACGCATTTGGCATCAATTTTCTAATATTTTCGATATTGAAACTCGGAAGGCTAAACGAGGGCAATTCCGAAGGCAGTGCACCGACGAATTTGATACCATGACTATCACCGCCTTTGACCATGAGTGCCGCAATAGCCATTCCTACCAACATCGCTATAAATAAATTCGGTGCTTTGGGATAATATTTTTTGACTAATAAACCGACGATGAGCGTGATGAACGCAAGTGTTAATACATAAAAATTGGTTAATTCAATATCGTTTATTAAAACTTTGCACGTTTCCGTAAACGATAATCCTTGTTTAACAGGGATGCCTAAAATGTTTTTTAATTGACCTGTAATGATGAGTACTGCCGCACTTGCCGTAAAACCAATGATAACCGTATGGGATACAAAATTTATAAGCATTCCCAAACGACCTAAGCCAAATAATAATTGGATAATACCTGCCATAAAAGTAACAACAAATGCCATTTCGATGTAAGTCGCCGTATTTGGTGCTGCAAAGCGGGAAAGCGCTGCAAAAATAACTAATGAAATCGCAGTTGTCGGGCCCGAAATCAAATGTCGGGAGGAACCAAATAACGCTGCAATAATTGGTGTCACAATGGCGGTATATAAACCTGTCAAAACAGGCAGTCCTGCAATGATAGAAAACGCAACAGCTTGTGGAATGACAATGATAGCTCCTGTTAAGCCTGCAAAAAAATCCGCTTTTAAAGTATTTTGATTGACTTCATCGCGCCAGCTTAGAAATGGAAAAATCATTTCAAGCGACAGATTTTTCGTGTTTAAATAATTGGTAATCAGGGTCTTAGATACTTGATAGTTAAAAGGCATAATCATAAAAAAGGATACGTTAAAAATGAGTGTAAGAGTTTGCTGCACGTTTAAAAAATTCGTACTTAATTAACATTCAATTATGGTAATAATCTGACCGAATCAATTTTGGGTAAATGTTTCGCAATCGCTTTCCAAGTAGCACCATCATTTTCAGAAGCAAAAACGTGTCCTGTCGTTGTGCCAAATACCAAAGTTTGGTCACAACGGTCAAGCGCATGTCGAAAAACAATATCAAAACAATGTTTTTGCGGCAAACCTTTTCGTAAAGTTACCCAAGTTTTGCCACCATCATCTGTCCGACGAACGCTCAGTGATAAATCATGTGCAACACGAACCTCATCGCTGACCGCAGGGATTACCCATGCGCGCAATGGATTTTCATGGTCAATTGCCAGCGCAAAACCATAATAAATACCGCTTTCCACATCACTCACATCTTCCCACAATTGCCCACCATCCACAGAACGATAGACTCCACAATGGTTTTGTTGCCATAGAACATTAGGATTTGACTTACAAAGCAACAATAAATGGGGGTCATGCCCCGCTTCAACTGTCGGATTTGGAAGATAAGTCGCTTTCAAACCAACATTACGCGCTATCCAAGTTGCACCTCCATTTTTGGTTTCAAACACGCCGCCGCAACTCACCGCCGTATAAATATGTTGTGCATCTTTACCTGTAATAGTTGCTTCAACAATATCATTTGTACTTAAGCGTGTATTTGTAGTAACATCAAAAACCCTAATGCTGCTTGGTGCTGTAGTTGCTGTAGCATTTATAGCAAT
>JBEEMZ010000222.1:0-8231 GCA_041192405.1 Bacteroidota bacterium
AAAACAAAAAAATAAGATGAAAAAAAATATTTTATGGGCAATGATGCTCTGGACATTGCCCGATTTGTTGGCACAGACGCATTTGAATCTGACTATCGGCGGCGGTGCGCATGAAATGCTGGTCGGCGATAGAATCATTGAATCGAATAAACGACTCACCGTGAATCGCTTAACACCACCTGCTGCACATGCCCAAATTGGTGTGAATTTATTTCGGTATGGTTTGAAAAAACAGTTAATTTATGGAATCGGTTTAGATTATCATTATATGTTTTTATCTGATTTTCAGGCTATTGAAACATTTTATCTTTATTCACGACCTCAAAGTTCCGCAAGCAATTACTCATTATGGAGTTTGCCAATGTATGTACAATGGAATGCCAAATATGTAAAACCATTGTTAGGTTTAACCTTAGATTATAAGAGCTTATCCGACACTCCGTATGATAGGTATTGGGCGAGTGGCTGTATTGATTATATCGCTGGAACCATTATTCCTAATGAGCCGAAACTGGTAGCTGATGTAAAATTATCGTTTTTGGCGGGTCTTGAATGGTCTATCTCCAACAAATATTCGGTCAGATTAAATTATGTCCATCAATTATTGGGCAATGAACGATGGGCGGTTCGTTGGGATGAATCGTATTCACAAAGTGATTACAAGATTAAAAATTATCGCCTTGAGTTTACGTTTGTGGCGCATTTAAAAGAATTTTGAAATGCAAAATAAGTCCCGCATTACACGAATTTTTCACAAATTTTGATATACAATTCGTGAAAATTAGCGCAATACATGTACACTACTGAGTTGTTAAAGATTTAAGATGTAAATAATGGATTATTAATCTATTTTTTCCCCGCAGATATGGATTATCAATCTATTTTTTTCCCCGCAGATATGGATTATCAATCTATTTTTTCCCCGCAGATATGGATTATCAATCTATTTTTTCCCCGCAGATTTCGCCGATTTTCCCGCAGATTCTCGCAGCGTTTCTTTTGGAGTCTGTTGCTGCAAAAATATGCAAAAAAAACATATTACAACTTTAACAACTCAGTAGTGTACAATATGTGTTCTAAAAGGAGAAATTATGATTACAGAAAACGACTTTGAGCTGTCAGAATCGTCTGGTGCAATGATTTATCGGGAGTTGGTTCGCCAATCGTTTCAAATTTCCAATTTCCTTTATATTTATACAATTTACCCATCACCATTATAAAATTTTATTGCATAAATGAAGTACTTTTACAGCAATCAATTTTAAAAAAAAATTCATTAAAATAAATACGTTCGCAAAAATGCTATATGTAATTATTTTGTTATAAATGCTTTATAAAAATATATTATTATTTTTCATCAATTATAATTCATTTCAATTCAATATTTTAAAATCTTTTTTTATACATATAATTTATAAAAAAAATAGATTTTAAAATACCGATAATGGGGTATTGTGACAAGTCTATTTAGCCCGTAACTTTGCACCATATTAAGCGAAGCAATGAACAAACAACGGTATTATTCCACAAACGGAATTCAATTTGAATCGGTTTTTGGACAAACATTTCGGCATTCCTGAATTAATCGATAGGAGCAAAACAACAAACTTACACATCTGTGACCAACCTCGGCTTGAAAAAGCCGAAAGCGGCTAACTCGCCTTCAAAGCGGTTAGCCGTTTTTTTTTAGATTTGAAAATAAGTTATTGATTCTTATCATATAACAGCCTAATTTTGCAACATCTTCTTTTGAGTTTTGAGTTTGAAAAGAGTTAACACTGTCAGAGTTAACTCTTTGAAAGGCGTTTCTTGTAAGAAACGCCTTTTGTTTTACAAAAAAAATCATTGATTATCAACAAGTTAAATATTACAAAATTTCAAATTTAAAACGCTGCCCTTCTCTTAAAAATAAATCTCTTTAAACAACGTTAGTTTCTACGATTTCGGATTTTGGATTGTAGATTGCAGATTGTGTAATTTATTGGTTTTCAATAGATTGCATATTCTAAACTCTAAATCCTCCGAAATCCGCAATCCACAATCCACCATCCGAAATCCATTGACTTGTGCTATCGAAAACTCTGACAACACACGGTATGAAAAAAATAGTGTTTACCTCGAGGCTATTACCTCTGTTATTCGCGGTCGTTTACGCGAATCCGACGCTGTTCGCACAGTGCGATACGCCGACCCCAACTGATAATCCCTGTACCGCGCCGTTGATTTGTGGCACAGCCAGTTTAGAAGCGTTTTGTAGTCGCGTTCCGATTCCGCAGGTGAATCAAACGTATTTAGTGCCGAATGGTTTTATTGGCACGGTTGAAAGTCCTCAGTGGCTTAAGATTCAGGCGCAAAGTGCGCGTTTGGTCTTGCGCTTGACGGCGACGGGTTGTACGGAAGGCGTTCAAGCGGGGCTTTTCTCTGCAACCGATTGTAGTAATGCGACATCGTTTCAATTGGTCTCCAATTTCGGCGGTACGCAGGGCAATCCTGTGACGGAATTAAGAGCTAACTCATTGATTCCCAATGCATTTTACTACTTGTTGGTGGATGGTTTTGGCGGTGCGCCGTGCGCATATTCTATTGACGTATTAGAAGGAACGACCATTCAACAACAAAATTTAACGTATCCTGCGCCTACCGTTTTGATGGGTGCGACGAGCGTTTGTGCGAATGCAACCAATATTCGATACACTGTGCCGCGCAATCGTTACGGCAATGCGTATAATTGGTCGGTTACTATTAATGGTGTGTCGAGTAGCACCACTTCGACGGATTCTTTTTGGGTCGTGCCAACGATGCCCGCAAGTGGCACGGTAACGATTTGTGCGCGTTACGAAAGCGAGTGCGGAACGGGAACGCAAATTTGTAAAACGGTGACGGTTGGTTCTAATTTTTCGGGCGCGAATGTGACTTATAATTTTTGTCCAAACTCGCCGACCGCAACTTACGGCAGCGCGTCCAATACCAATCCTGCCAATGCAACGCCCACCGTTTCAATGGATTACAATGGTGGCACGCCTGCAAAAGATTCCGTGAATTATACTTGGACATCGGTTTCG
This sequence comes from Bacteroidota bacterium, assembly GCA_041192405.1. Taxonomy (GTDB): domain Bacteria; phylum Bacteroidota; class Bacteroidia; order Chitinophagales; family Saprospiraceae; genus JAAFJT01. The sequence goes on from JBEEMZ010000222.1 coordinate 3,063, forward strand.
GGCTGTGATAGTATTGTTAAAATCTATATCAATCGCTATCCGTCCGCTAGTTCGACGCAACAGTTTTTTGCGCGTCCGAATCAACCGATTCAAGTCGGCGCGAGTACGTTTTCAGTCAATGCGGGAAATTGCAACCCACAAACAGGCTTGATTAGCACTTTGGCGGGTGCGTCTCGATATGGTTGTGATAGTATTGTTCGGGTTTCGCTGTATAATGCTGAAATTACAAAAGCAATTAGTGCAACTAACAATGCCCTTACCTGTTCATCGCCTAATACAACGATAACAGCTACAGTGGCAGATGTTTGTGCTGGGGTGGTGCACGATTTCACCTATAAATGGTATCTGCAAGGCAACGCATCGGTGATTAGCACCAATAATAGCATTTCGACATCGAATGCAGGCAATTATCAAGTGATTGTACGCGATTCAGTGAGCGCGTTTGGAAAATATAAGATTTATTACGATACATTAACCATTGGCATTACGGGTTCTGGGTCGGTGCCTGCGAATCCTGCTGCAATCACGGCACTTTCAACAGCTTGTTCGGGCGATTGGGTGACGGCTTCTATTCAAGCAGTGCCTGGCGCGTCCAGTTATATCTGGACATTGCCTGCGGGTTCTGTTGTGGTGGGTCGCACGGATAGTTCAAGTATTACCTTCAGCATGGGTAATGCGGCGGGGAATATTACGGTTACGGCGGTCAACCTTTGCGGAAATAGTGCAACTCCCGCAACTCGCGCCATTTCATTAGGCACAACTCCTGCTGCACCAAATCAAATTTTGGGCAATTCAGCACCTTGTGCGAATTTAGATAATTTGCCTTACGAAATCAATCCTGTCACGGGCGCGACATCGTACACATGGAGCGTGCCAGCAGGTGCGACCCTTGTTTCGGGCAGCGGAACGACGAGCATTTACATTAATTGGGGCAGTTCGGTGGGTGGTTTAGTGAGCGTTGTCGCCAATAATAATTGTGGTGTGAGCCCTGCAACCACTTTAAATGTTGCGGTAGCCAATTTTAATAATTTGAATGCAGGTCGTGATACCGCGATTTGTGGTTTATCGCATACGTTGACAGCAATTTCGGCTTCGGGTTCGGGCAGTTGGTCTCATTTCCCACAAAGCCCGCTTGCCGTCACTTACAACACTGCAAATGCGCCGACAACGGGTATAAATGCTTCAATATCAGATACTTATCAATTTATTTGGACGGAAACCAATGGCAGTTGTTCTAAAAAAGATACGGTTAAAATTACTTTTAACCCGATTCCAACGGTTACTTTAGCGCAATTGACCGATAGTTGTAGCCCCGATAATGCTCGTTTATTTGTTCGTTTCCCGATAACGGGGGGGACGACACCTTATAATGTGTATCTTGGCAATACGAATACCATTGCGGGAACGGTTACAAATGGAACCTTCCGTTCCAATGCGCAAACACCTGGTAATTACAATTTCTTGGTAAAAGATGCCAATAATTGTTCAGCGAGTTCGGTAACAGGCACCAAAGCATGTAATAGTTGTTTTACGAATGCAGGTAATATGGATATTACGCCGTTGGAAGCGTGTCAAAATAGTCCGATTACAGCGAATTATTTAGGTGGGCTTGCTCGTTTTTTGGATGCGACTGATACCATTGAGTACGTTTTGCACACAGGGAATCCTCAAACGGGCATTTTAAGACGCAGTTATACGCCGACTTTTAGTTTTCAAGCACCGATGGTCTTAGGAACGACCTATTTTATTGCAGCGATTGCAGGAAATGATAGTTCAAGACACGTTTCCTTGTTAGACCCTTGTTTTAGCGCAAGCCAAAGTGTACCCGTCGTTTTCAACGCAACGCCAACGGTCGTTTGGGCAACGGGCGCGACAACGATTTGTCAAAATGATAGCATTTCGCTCCTTCTAACTTTGACGGGCAAACCACCTTTTATTGTGGTTTTCAATGATGGTGTGCGCGATTCCAGTGTTACAAATTTGCGGACGGGCGGATTTATCCGCGTTGCGCCGAGTGCGACGACGACTTATACTTTAAGAGCCGTGCGCGATTCCAACAGTTGTAGCAATACAGCAGCTGGAACGGTGCGGATTACGGTGCGTCCGCGAGCGTATGCGGGTGTTGCCGCGCCGTCAATGAGTCTTTGTGGGAATTTGGATTCGACGATTACGCTCACGACCCGCATCGCAGGACAACAAGCGGGCGGCAGATGGGTTGAAGTTTCGACAACTCGTTCAACAGGTGGTGCTTTTGTTGCGGCAGCCGCCACTTTTCGGACTCGATTGCAACAAGCAGGTATCTACCGTTTTGCATACGTCGTGACGGGGACGGCTCCTTGTGCCAATGATTCTGCTTTCGTGGTCGTCAAACTATTGTCAGTGCCTCTTGCAAATGCAGGCGTAGATGATTCGATTACGTGCGCTCGCCGTCAAGTGGCGATTGGAAGCGCGACCAATATTGGATTAAACATTGATTATCAATGGTCTGGGCCCCTGGCGGGAAATCTTGGAACTTTCTATGTCACTCAACCTGGCACTTATGCTTTATTGGCAACGGATACTGTAAATCGTTGTTTTTCAAGAGATACGGTGGTGATTACGATAGATACGGCGGCTCCGCGAATCGTAATGCGCCGCAATATTCCAACTTTGACTTGTGCTTTGGATACAGTTACATTAGATGGTTCTGGCTCAACTCCAATTGGGCGCATTGATTATTTATGGGCGAATATCTCGAATTCATTTAGTACCAGTCCGATTACAATCGTAAGAGAATCAGGGCTTTATACATTACAACTTACCAATGCCTATAATGGATGTGTGGCATCCGATACGATTACAGTGAAAGCCAATCGTACCAAACCGATTGTTCAAATCTTGGCTGCGCCTGACATTACTTGTAGAGACACGATTGTGACATTCGATGCGCGCACGTCCTCTATGGGAACGCGTTATCCGTTCACATGGCGGGTGGATACGAGCACTCGAAGCGCGCATTTCAAAACAGGGACGAATTCGCTTACGCCGACCGTAGATAGCGCGGGCAAATATTGGTTAATCATCCGCGATTCTGCAAACGCGTGTATGGATTCAACTTCCATGACGATTAAACGCAATGTGATTCGTCCGATTGCGAAAGCCGCAGGTGCTGATACCTTAAATTGTGTGAACGTTACGGTACCCCTTTCGGGTCGCGGCTCGACGTTGGCAACAGGCACCACTTATCAATGGACGACCACAAATGGTAATATTCTCTCAGGTGCAAATGGTTTATCGCCTGTGGTGAATGAAAATGGGTTATACGCATTGCGAGTGACGACGATTGCAAATGGTTGTTTTGCAACGGATACGGCGCGTGTTTTTCGGAATAACAATCGTCCTACAAGTATTGCCGTGCGGCTCAATCCGCCCAAATGTTATGGTGAATGTGATGGCAGCATCAAAATTGCAGGTGTAACGGGTGGTATTCGACCGTATGTTTACTCGTTGGATGGGCAAGTTTACACCACATCGGATTCGTTGAAAAACTTGTGCGCTAATAGTTATCGGATTCGAGTGCAAGATGGAGGCGGTTGCGAATTCGATACGACGGTGAGTTTATTGCAATATCCACAGGTCAATGTTCAGATTGGGCGCGATACCACCTTGCGATTGGGCGACAGTTTATTAATTGTGGTTCGAGTTGGGATGGATGCGAACAATCGCGTTTCAAACATTTTGTGGTCAAATAATGTAGATTCTGCTTGTCGGCGACGGGCAACTTGCGATAGTGTTTGGGTAAAACCGGTTCGTTTGACAACATATCAAGTGGAGGTGACGGATGCACGTGGTTGCAAAACGACGGCGCGCATGCGTGTTGGGATTGACCGAGAGCGACCTGTTTACTTCGCTAACATTTTCTCGCCAAATAATGATAGTAGTAATGATATTTTCATGGTTCAAGCGAGCAAAGGCGTGAAAAAAGTGAAGTTATTCCAAATTTTTGATAGATGGGGTACTCGATTATTCAGTCAAAGCGACTTTTTTCCCGATGATCCGTCGCATGGCTGGGATGGCACGTTCAATGGTAAAGTTGTGAATCCAGGCACGTATATCTACATGGCAGAAATTGAATATTTGGATGGCGAAACCGAGATAAAACAGGGGGATGTGACGGTTGTTCGATGATTCCTACGGAAGGACAAGCGGAAGGACAAAAAGGAGTTGGGTTAATGGAAGTGCGGATTTCACGGATTTTCACGAGATTTTTACGGATTTTTTTGATTTTGAAGCCCGAAATAGGCGATTTTAAGTGAAAATCCGTATGAATCTGTGAAAATCCGTTGAATCCGTGCATCCATTAACCCAACTTTCATTTTTGTTAGGTACTAAGAAAAGTTTTAATTAGCAATTTTGAAAAGTCTTTGTATTTTTGGAGCAACTTGAATTAAATATCAAAAAATGCATATTCATAAAATAGAAATCAAAAATATTCGGTCATTGAGCCATGTCGTGATGGCTTTTCCGAATCCTGCGGGCTGGCATGTGGTGATTGGAGACAACGGTTTGGGAAAATCCAGCCTACTTCGAGCGATTGCGATAGGAATGATTGATACGAATGATTACACTACTGAGTTGTTAAAGTTATAATATATTTTTTCCCGCAGATTTCGCAGATTTTTCCGCAGATTTTCGCAGAAAAAGAGTCCAAAAGAAAAATCTGCGAAATCTGCGGGGAAAAGTAGATTGATAATCAATTAGTTACATATTGAATCTTTAACAACTCAGTAGTGTAACGAATGATATACATACATTACAATTATCATTACAAGATTGGGTACAAAAAAATGCACAAAAGGTTTAAAAACGGAATTGAAGCATTATATTCAAAAAAGGTCACATCCATCTGTTTGGCATGCCATCAAAACGATTGAAAGTAAAGTCAATGTGAAATGGCAAACTATTTTTAACGCGATTCCTGAAGCATTGAGTTGGTAAATCAATTGTTGCGTTGCGATTTTCGTAATATTCGAAACGCAACAATTGATTCAATCTACCCATATTGCATTGTCAAAAATAGTATCGTTGCAATACTTGAAAAACAGAATAGAGATGTGCAAAAATCAAGATAAAATAGAATATTTTTCTTGAAAAGAAGGCATGATTCAAAAATTTGGAATCTTTTAAATA
>JBEEMZ010000223.1:0-8226 GCA_041192405.1 Bacteroidota bacterium
TGCGCTTGTCACACTTGGAATTCGCCCGACGCGCCCCGATACAGGTTACGGATATATTCGATATGATGGCGAAACGGAGGAGCATCATGCTGTTTATCCCGTAAAACAGTTTACAGAAAAACCGAATTTGGAAACGGCAACGCGTTTTATTGCTTCGGGAGAATATTTGTGGAATGCGGGCATTTTCATTTGGTCAACAAAAAGTTTGATTCGAGCTTTTGAAAAATACGCGCCTGACATAGCCCAAATTTTTGAAAAAGGCAAGTTTGCATTCAATACGGATGCCGAAAAAGATTGGCTTCAAACGTTTTATCCAACAACGCGTGCTACTTCGATTGACTATGCGATTATGGAACCTGCTAAAAATGTTTACACCGTTCCTTCTGCCTTTGGCTGGTCGGATTTAGGTACATGGGCATCGTTACATGCTGAAACAGAACATAATACAGATAATAATGTTATTGTAGGCGATGTCATCACAGATGAAGTAACCAATAGTTTAATCCGAATGCCTGCGGGCAAATTAGCTATTTTGCGCGGTTTAGATGATTTTATAATTGTGGATGAAGAAGATGTTTTGTTGATTTATCCCAAGTCAAAAGAACAAGATATTAAAAAAGTGACAGAGCAAATTAAGCGTGAAAAACGCACTCAGTATCTTTAAATGTTGATTAAAAATATAAAACAAAAAATATATAAACGATTGTAAAATTTAAGATCCTTTTGAGATTTCATTCGTTTTGCAAATAGGAGTCATCCAAAAAAATTGTGCGCTCTTTTCGGGGTCGAGATTAGATGTTACAAAAAATTCGGGATGACTCGTGTTTGCAAACACGCATCATCGAAAAAAAATGGCATCCATTAGATCGCTTTTTTTGAAAATTCAGAGCTTCTCTCTTTTCGACTTAGTTTAATTTTTGATATATTAACAAAATGATTACAATTTTTACTATTACAACTTAATTTGCACCAAAGCTATTTATATTCTAATCGTGTAATCAAGTCTATAGCATGAAAATAATAAAAAAAGGATTCAATAAGCAACCGACGATTGCGTTTGTCGCTAATACAGCATGGTTTATATTTAATTTTAGAATCGGTATTATTAGAAAATTACAAGTATTAGGTTATCATATTATTGTAATTACTCCTGATGATAATAAATATAGTATTAAATTACAACAGGAAGGTTGCCAACATGTACCCATTATTTTAGATGCTACTGGAATTAGCATTATCAATGAAATTAAAAGTATCTATAATTTATATGCTGTATATGCACAAATAAAGCCTCATTTTATATTCCATTACACCATAAAGTTAAATATTTATGGAACGATCGCAGCCTTTTTGAATCAAATTCCTCGCATTGCTGTTGTATGTGGTACAGGTTATGTATTTTTAAAGAAAAATTTATTATATTATTGGGTCATTGGTTTATATAGGCTTTCATTTGCATTAGCCAATGAGGTCTGGTTTCCGAACAATGATGAAAAAAAATTCTTTGAAACTAAAAAAATTGCGACTCCTTCTAAAACGCGTCTGCTACCTGGCGAAGGCATTAATACGACTTTTTTTAAACCAACACTAACATCCAAACCTCAAGACAAATATATATTTTTGTTAACCGCACGGCTCATTTGGGATAAAGGCATTAAAGAATATGCAGAAGCGGCGCGTATCTTAAAGGAGAAATATGGTGCAAAAATAGAATGTCAATTGTTAGGTTTTTTGAATGCGAATAATCCGCATGCTATTTCACAAAATGTTGTAAATCAATGGCATACAGAAAAAATTATTAATTATATGGGCGCAACTGAAGATGTTCGCCCGTATCTTGAAAAGGTTCATTGTTTTGTATTACCTTCGTTTTACTGTGAAGGCACGCCTCGCAGTTTGCTGGAAGCGGCAAGTATGGAATTGCCCATTATCACGACTGATAATCAAGGTTGTAGAGATGTGGTAGAACACGGATTTAATGGTTTTCTAACTCAACCTAAAAATGTATCAGATTTAGTGGCGAAGATGGAGCAAATGTTTTTATCCAGCAAGGAAATGCAAACCCAAATGGGTAAAAAGGGGCGTTTAAAAGTAATACAAAATTTTGAAGAAACGCTTGTATTACCTTATTATTTAAATTCTTTAAAAAAATTTGGCTTATGTCCTTCTTATTTTTGAGTTACTATTACCCTCCATTACAATCTATTGCAGCAATTCGACTTTGGCAATGGTCTAAGAATTTACAAAAAAATAATTATAAAACAATTGTTTTAACAACAAGCAATCGGCATCTTTTGGCAAAAGAAAATTGTGATATTAGTCAGATTGAAATACATGAATTACCAACTTTTGATTATCGTACCTTAGTCGCTTGGTTGCGCCCGCAACGATCCACACTTCATTTTGAGGAAGGGATTAAAAAAAACAAATTGATTTATTGCTACGTTCGACTTAAAAATACCATTCCATTCAATTTTTTTTTGGATGAAGGCAGCATTTTATATATTGCTATTGGCATTTTAAAAGCTATAAAAATTGTTAAAAAACAAAAAATAACACATGTTATTTCGTCCTATCGTCCCTATTCGGATCATTTCATAGCCTTTTGTCTAAAAAAAATCTTCAAAAATAAAATTCATTGGACAGCCGATTTTCGAGATTTGCATGTAGATCCATTGTATCATCATTACTATTGGCATCGCTTGCAATGTTGGGCAAATCGCTTTATTTTAAAAAATGCAGATTTAGTAACGACAGTATCTTATGGTTTGGCAAAACACTTAAAACCTTTTAATTCAAATATTTATGTATTAAGAAATTCAATAGAACCATTGGAAATACTTCCTTCTGAGAATCATTCCGAAACTTTTAATCTGGTTTATACGGGTTCTATGTTTGGGGACGAGCGCGACCCACAATTATTGTTGGCTGTTTTAGTTGAAATGATTGCAGAAAATACCGTATTTAAAAAAACAATTCGTTTTAAATACGCGGGAAAAGATATGCATATTTGGCATCAATATTTGGAAAAATACACATCCATAATACCGATTTTTGAATATAAAGGCACGATTTCACGTACTCAATCCCGCGCTCTACAAGCAGAAGCGCATATTAATGTATTGCTGACAACGGCAACCCCTGAAATTGGTGGCATTTTGACAGGTAAATTCAATGAATATTTGCAAATGCGTCAACCCATTATTGTGCTCATCAATGGGGTAAAAGATGAAGAATTTGAACAAATTGTGGTAGAAACGAATTGTGGTATTGTGGTTTACAATACACAATGGGATGCCGATAAAGTCGTTTTAAAACAATTTTTGAATCATTATTTCGATATTTGGAAAAACACTGGTACCATTGCGCCGATTGTACCTTTGCAAGCATTGCAATCTTGGACTTGGCAAGCGCAAATAACACGATTCCTTGATTTAATCAAAACTAAATAAAAAAATAATATAATATTTTATAATTAATTGAAAATCAAATTATTATCTATTGTCGGTGCGCGACCTCAATTTATTAAATTGGCTCCTATTGCAGCCGAAATCCAAGCGCATCACCCTCATATTGAACATTGTATTGTTCATACAGGACAACATTATGACTATGCCCTCTCTCAACAATTTTTTGACGAATTGCAGATTCCGCGACCTAATTATAATTTGGAAGTCGGTTCAGGGCGACATTTAGTCCAAATGGCAAACATTTTGTTGAAATTGGATTCATTACTCATAGTAGAAAAACCAAATCTAATATTGGTTTTTGGCGATACCAATTCAACCGCAGCAGCAGCGATTGCAGCCGCAAAACATCATATTTTATTAGCACATGTAGAGGCGGGTTTGCGCGAGTTTAATAAATCCATTCCAGAAGAAATCAACAAATTGTTGACTGATTCTGTAACCGATTTATATTTTCCGCCCACTCAAACAGGTGTTTTAAATTTAAAAAATATGGGCATTATTCAACAGGTGTATTGTACGGGAGATTTACATTTGGATTTAATCAAAAAAAATGCGTCTAAAATTCAAGAAAAAACAGCTTTTGTTTTAAATAAATATGGTTTGAGTCCTCAAAAATATTATTTCACGACGGTTCACCGCGTTGATAATACTGATAATTTAAAAAATTTAAAACAAATTGCATTATCATTATCTAAGTTGGATGCTCCTGTATTATTTCCTGTGCATCCCCGAACGCGGCGTGTCTTAGTGGAAAATGGTTTTGATAAACTTTTGAACCCTAAAAAGGTATTGATGATAGAACCGATTGGTTTTTGGGAAACGCAAGTTTTGATTGCGCAAGCTAAAATGGTCTTGACGGATTCGGGGGGTGTTTCAAAGGAATCTTATTTTCATCAAACACCTTGTGTCATTTTGCAACCCTGTATTGAATGGGTTGAAATTGTAGAGGAAGGTTGGGCGGTTTTGACTTTACCGATTCAAGAACATATTTTACAAGCTGTACAGCATTTTAAAAAACCGCAACAATATCAAGCGCAATTAGGAAATGGACAAGCAGCAAAACAAATTGTTGATAAAATTATAGATTTTTTAAATCAAAAAAATAAATCATAATGAAATTTACAATTAATTGATTATCAGTATATTAAGCAATATTTATTTCGACCTAAAATGTTTAAAAATAAGACTTTATTAGTACTTGCACCACATACGGATGATGGAGAATTAGGTTGTGGCGGCACGATTGCTAAAGCAATTGAGGAAGGTGCAGTCGTTTATTACGTTGCCTTCTCGACGGCAGATGAATCCGTTCCAAAAAAATTTCCTCGCAATCAATTGGAAATTGAGGTTCGAAAAGCCACACTCATTTTGGGTATTTTGCCAGAAAATTTAATTGTTTTTAAATATGAAGTTCGGAAATTGAATTATGCTCGACAAGATATTTTAGAAAAATTGATTGTATTACGCAATGATATTCAACCAGATATTGTTTTTTTGCCAAGTCAAAAAGATATTCATCAAGATCATCAAACAGTTACAAATGAAGGGATTCGGGCTTTTAAATTTTGTACAATATTGGGTTATGAATTGATTTGGAATAATCTATCTTTTAATACAGATTGTTTTATAAAAATAAAGTCAAATCATTTAGAACAAAAAGTAGCAGCTCTTTTTGCCTACAAAACACAATTAGGGCGTAGTTATACGAATCCTGATTTTATTCGTGCGCTTGCAATGGTGCGGGGTACACAAATCGGTACGCAATATGCAGAAACTTTTGAAGTCATTCGATGGTTAGTAGAATAATTTTAAACAAACTTTTTTCAAAAATGACAACAGTAGCCATACATCAACCTAATTTTTTACCATGGTTAGGGTATTTTTCTAAAATTGCCGCCGTAGAATCGTTTATCTTTTTTGATGCAGTATCCTTATCAAACGGTAAAACGTGGACATCCCGCACTCAAATTTTAGTCAATGGCGAAACCCAATGGTTAAGTGTCCCAATTGTGCGCAGTGGGCGCACGCAACAACGCATTTACGAGGTAGAATTATTAGATTTTGCTCGAAATTGGCAGAAAATGCTCCAATCTATTCGACACGCGTATCATCGAACCGCGTATTTTAAAGAGATTTTTCCATTTTTGGAACATTTTAATGCTAATTGTTTTACATTATTAGCCGATTTCAATGTTTATTTCATTGAATTGATAAGCCGTCAATTGGGTTGCAATACCATTTTTCATCGGGCTTCTTCCAAACTTGAATTATTGGAAAACAATGCTTTAAAAACGGATTACATTATTGATACTTGTAAAGCATTTGAGATAAAATATTATATTGCGGGTAAAGGGGGCAGTTTGCTTTTTTTGGAATTAGAAAAATTTGAAAAAGCAGGCATTCAAATTGATTTTCATACCTTTACGCAGTCAATATATTTTCAATATAATACGCCAACATTTGTAAATGGCTTATCCATTATTGATGTTTTAATGAATTGTGGTTGGGAACAGACCACTCAAATAGTACATGCTCCCTTCAAATAAACGCGGTTTTATATACATCAGTTAACGCTTTTCCGACCGCTTGATAAGATGCTTTGTCAACAATTTGTTGCCTCAAAATATTTTTATTATAATTTAAATGTTGGGTCATCATTGTTTGCATCGCTTCTAACAGTGCATTTTCGTCGCCGATTTTGATTAAAATACCCGTTTCAGGCGTAATCCACTCATGAATACCACCTGTTTCAGTTGCAATCACAGGCAAACCCGCCGCTAATGCCTCTAAAATCACGCAAGGCAACCCTTCATAATTGCTAAACAAAACAAATACATCTGCTTGCCGCATCCGTTCAGCGACCTCAATCGTTGATAGAAGCCCTTTAAAAAAAACAAAAGGTTTTAAATTTAAATCATTCACCATTTGTTCCAAAAGAGAACGGTCTTGGCTATCACCCACCATTTCAAATGAAAAATTTTGATTTATTTCGACTAATTTTTGAATGCCCCGTAAAATACCTTGTGTATTTTTAATTTTATTAAATAAATCGGATACGTGTATAAATTTGATTTTACGTGTATTACGTTTCGCTTGATTTAAGTTTGGATTGAAAAGATTAGTATCTACTACATTCGGAATAATAATCATTTGTTTAGCCGATAAGCCGTTTTTATGCAAATTGTCATTCATTTTATTAGAAATACAAATCGAAGCAGCTGCTTTTTGAAAACAGTATTGAAATATTTTTTGATGTAAAAAAGAAATTTTTTGATACTCGCCTTGTTCATAACCCGACCAATGTTCTGAAATAAATAATGGCAAACCTGTCCGAATCTTTAACCACAATGCGTATAAACTCGCGCTATATACCACATGGAGATGCAAAAGGGTCGGTTTAAAATCAAATTGTTTTAAAATAGACATGCCTTTTTGATACGCTCGCCAATAATACCAACCATAAGCTATTTTTTTGATTCCAAAAAAAGAAGCCTTTTCTGGATAGAACACCTTGATTTCCAATAAGTTACCTTTTTCAATAACCTCTGTTTCAAGTGTTTCAACAGCAGTACGCAGCACATATAAAACCGCAATCCGAATCTTCGTATCATACTGACAAACCGCTGCCGCCTGTTTTTGAATAAAACAGCCATATACAGGAAAATAGTTACTTGGATACCAAGATGGAAGCCATAAAACATTCATAAGATTGTGGATTGTGGATTGCGGATTTTTATAAAATATTGCTCAGTACATGACAACAAAGGAGTTGGGTGGATGGATGGAAGGAAGTACGGATTTCACGGATTTTCACGGGATTCATACGGATTTCTTCTTTTATAATCGCGCATTGACAGCTTGAAAATCAAAAAATTCGTAAAAATCGGGGTGTTTCATTTTTGAGTAACACTTTTCCCTACTTTGACCCTTAAATGAAACATCCGTAAAAATCCTTTGAAAATCCGTGAAATCCGTACTTCCACCAACCCAATTACTGAATATTGGGTTGTGTTTTTTTAACATTCGGCACCACTGCATTCTGTTTCACAGGCGCGTCTGCGGGCAAATCATAATCTTGGCTCGGCGCAGCCTTGAAATTTATTTTTAATTTGTAATCCTTACTCACGCCTTGCACCATCGGCAATAACATTGTATTTAATAAGCCGCGCGCTCGTTCTTTCGATTTTTCAAAAGCATCACTTTTCGCCGCATCATCCCGAAATGCTTTACGCAAATCATTGACATTTTTGTTAAAATCATCAGGGCTGACCTCACGCAACCAGCCAATATCCAATCCTTCCACTTTCGGATACACTTCATGCGTCAAAATCACAGGGTTCGGCATCGTCACCGTAATGGTTTTGGACTGATTATCTGTTGCCACATCAAAATATTGGTTTAAATTAAACCCAATTTTCAAAATGCTGACCGCCGTAATTTCAATTTCTGTTTCAGAAACCTTTAAACCTGCCACTTTTGTTTGAAATTTTTTCCGCACCCCTTTCCTATCGCGAACTTCTGTAACGGCTAATTCAGCAATAGCACGTTCGGTTCGCTCCTTCATCAAGCCTTTCGCTTGACTAAAATCCTGAATCGCTGCCTTATCTTGCAACCTTTTGACCATCGGGCGCAGTGCTTCCGTCAACGCAATACCACAAGGTGTTTCAATTTTATTGCCTTTAACCGCCAATTTGCCATCTTGCGTTCTCAAAACAGTCGCCAAAACTTGCCCGACGAACATACATGTATATTTGCT
>JBEEMZ010000224.1:0-16901 GCA_041192405.1 Bacteroidota bacterium
AACACCCTGGATCTATAAGAAATATGCTGATGAGGTTTTTACCGCTGGTCTTATACAGCAAGCTATGCTCACAGATGATGGCAGGACACGAAAAGATCCGAGCAAGCAATACGGTACTGGTGGAAAGATGCAAGGCAAAAAATATATGCTTTTTTTAGTCGAAGTATTAAAACCGTATATAGATAAAACGTTTAGAACCAAGTCAGAACGTATTTTTACAGGCATTGGTGGGTCGTCTCTTGGCGGCTTGATTTCGTTGTATGCGGGTTTGAAATATTCGACTATTTTTGGGCGATTGCTGATTTTTTCGCCATCACTTTGGGTCGTTAGTGGGGCAAAAATGGAAATTACACCTTTTAATGATACCGCCCCGACACGTATCTACATGTATGCGGGCGGACAAGAAGGTGCGAATATGGTTCCAAATGCACGGCGGGTCAAAAGACAGTTAGAATCGCATGAGTTTTCAAACAAAAAAGTTGAAATTAATTTATCCATAGACCCTAAAGGGCAACATACCGAAGCGCGTTGGGGACAAGAGTTTACAAAAGCCATCGAATGGCTATTTTGATTTCGGAAGGTGGATTTCGGATTTCGGCATGTGGGCATTCCTAAATCCGAAATCCACCTTCCGAAATTGTAAAGAGATTACCTTTAATTTTAGTTTATACACACCATTTTTTTTAAATGGCTGTAAGGCGTTTTCAACAGGAATCGTGAGTAATATGCTTACATTTGCCTCTGTAAACGCTTTATGGCTTTTTTTTTGCCTTAATTTAATCCAATTAGAGAAAATAAATTATTTAAATCCTTTATAATTAACAGTTTCCAAATTTTTATTTGGAAAAGAAACGAGAAAATGAAAATAACCTTTGCTCCCCATCTGAACGATAGCCTCTTGGTCATCGTCCCGATGCTCAAAAATGCCGCGACTGAATCCCTTTTAGAGCGTTTGGCATTCGATTTTAAACAAAATCCTGTGCTTTTAAAAAAAGATTTTAAAGCGGAGGCGAAAGAATGCCTTATTTTGTATCCCGAACAAGGTCGTGAATGCAAAGTTTTTTTAGTAGGTTTAGGTTCAAATCCTTCTTCGGGAGATGTATTGGCGGTGTTTCGGCATGTTGCTTTTACGCAAAAGTTGCGTTTGACGCATCAAATCGGGCTGGATTGGCGGACTTCAACGGTTGGAGACCTTTCTAACCTACTTTTAACGGCGGCGGTCAATGGTTTATGGCTCGGTACGTATCAAGTCGGCTTTCATAAAACGGATGGCAATGGCGTACATCCATTTAAAAAGCTGGATGCCGTTTTGACAATTGGCTCCGAAAAGGTTGATTTACAATTAGTTGCGCAAAAAGGACTTGAAACGGCATTGACCCAAACGCGTTTGATGGATTTGGTCAACGCGCCTTCTAATTTCAAACCACCCCGTTTTTTAGCATCATGGGCAGTGGAGTCAAGTAAACAATTTGGTTATACGGCGACCATTTTCGATAAGAAAAAATGTGAACAAATGGGATTACACGCGCTCCTTTCCGTGAATCGGGGTAGTGCGGAAGAACCGCGTTTCATCATTTTGGAGTATAAACCGACTCTTGAAACCAACAAAAAATTGGCTAAAATTGGTTTGGTTGGCAAAGGTGTAACCTTCGATACGGGCGGCATTAGCATCAAACCTGCCAATAATATGCACAAAATGAAGTCGGATATGGGCGGTGCGGCGGCTGTTTTGGGGACGATTGAACTGGCGGCGCGGTTGCAATTGCCTGTGCACCTGATTGGAATCATTCCGAGTACCGAAAATATGGTGGATGGCAAAGGTACCAAACCAGGGGATGTCGTGAGTTCGTATCTTGGAAAGACGATTGAAGTGATTGATACCGATGCGGAAGGGCGTATTATTTTGGCGGATGGACTCGCCTATATGGTTAAAAATTATAATCCAGATACTTTAATTGACTTGGCAACTTTGACGGGGTCGGTGATTGGCACTTTTGGATATCATTGCGCGGGGCTGTTTTCTAATGATGATGTGTTGGCTACGAAGCTCGCGCAGGCGGGTGACGCGACGGGCGAACGGGTTTGGCGATTGCCGATTTGGGAATCTTATGCAGAAGATTTGAAATCGGATATTGCGGATATGACGAATTTTAGTGGCAAACCAATGGCAGGAGCCATTAGTGCTGCCAAATTTTTAGAAGTTTTCACCGATAAACACCCAAGTTGGGCGCATTTGGATATTGCGGGCATGGCATTTTCCACTACGGAATTATCGGCTCAACAAAGCGCGACGGCTTATGGCATTAGACTTTTGACTATGTATATTGAAATGATTATCAATGGTTAATTTGAATTAAGCAGGAAGTAATTTGAAGGAATTAAGGATGTATTTATTCAATATTTTTTTTAAGTGTTGAATGTGAATATATGATAAAAATTAAAGTTGGGTTAATGGGAGTACGGATTTCACGGATTTTCACGAGATTGATACGGATTTTTTACTTAAAATCGTGCATTGAATCTGTGAAACTCTTGTGAAAATCCGTTGAATCTGTACTCCCATTAACCCAACTATTATTTTTGTTAAATACTGAAAAATCACACAACTAATTGATTACCAATGAATTGAAACGATTCCTCATTCCTCATTCCTCATTAACCGATATATTTCTTTTCCTGCAAACGCGGCGAAATAATCATAAATAAAACCGCCGTTACTGCACAAATTCCTGTAAACAACCAGAAAAAGCCTGCGCCTTGAAATTGAGCAAAAAAGCCTTTTGATTTGATATTATTTTGAATAACAGACACTAACACATTACCAAGCGTCACCATAAGTAACCAACATGCCATAATCGTAGATTTCATCGAAGGCGGCGATTGCGTATAAGCATATTCTAAACCTGTAATCGAAACCAACACTTCCGCCGCCGTCAAGACCACAAATGCCAAAATCTGCCAACCAATGTTAGGTGTTTGCCCCGCGTCAATCCATTGTTGAATAATGGAAATCATCACAAATGAGATAGATGCTAACACGAAACCCGCACCGATTTTGCGCAAAGGAGTGACTTTAATACCTGCTTTTTCAAGTCCAGGATACACAATCATCGTAAATAACGGAATAAATGCTAAGATAAATCCTGCATTGACAAATGAAATTTGTTCAGCTTCCCATTTGATGCCTAAAAAATTCAAATCCATTTTGCTCGCCTGCACCACCCATTCGGATTGACTTTGATCCCACAACGCCCAGAAAATCGGAATAAATCCAAAAACAGACATCACACGCCAAACCGATTTAATGCCATCCACGGATTCCACACCATATTCTTTTTCGGCTGCTGCGAAACCGCCATTCATCGCCGCATAAAGGTTAATGCCCACAAAATTACCTGGTTTAGCGAACCATTGTTTTTTGAAAACGATTGCCATTACAATAATTAAAATGCCCCATAATCCTAAAACGGGACCCACTCCAAGATGCAACATTTTATCTAACCATATATAACTGATTAATAATGAACCTAATGCAGTTGCTAAAATCACCGCTTTATTACCATCGCCTTTGGGCGGCACGCGCCGATATTGGTCTCGACCCATGTAGAAAAAGGCAATCGCAATAATCATCGCAATCGCAGGCACGCCAAATGCAACCGCCGCACCATAATGTGATTTCAAATAAGGAATCAACAAAATGGATAACAACGAACCTGCATTGATAGACGCATAAAACGCACCAAACGCTTTTGGCAATAAATGAGCATTCGATTCATCAAATTGATCACCAACATTTGCCGAAACACAAGGTTTGATACCGCCCGCCCCAATCGCAATTAACATTAATGCCGTTGTAAAAAGACCTTCATTGCCTGTGGAAAGCGCGAGGGTCACGTTTCCAATCGCATAGACCATTGACAAATATAAAATTGTTTTATATTTACCCCAAAACCAATCCGCCATCATCCCACCGAACATTGGCAAAAGGTAACTCATTGCCACAAAATCATGCGTTTTGGCATTGGCGGTCGCTTCTGCGACTTGTATGATCGCAGGATCGGTGCTGTGTTGTGGGTTATAGAATTGTGCGACCATGAAAGTGGTCAAAATCGCTCGTAAGCCGTAGTAATTAAACCGTTCTGCTGCTTCATTCCCAACGATATAGGGAATACTTGACGGCATTTTGTCATTTGACGCGTTCGGTTGTGCCATAAAGATGAACTTGGTTAGTTATTAAAAAAAAGATAATTGATTCGACAGGTCAAAAATAGGTTTTTTTATTGAAAAGGATGCTTTTTGAAATAAAAAATACTTTGTTTTTACAATTCAGCAAAGGAATCCATGATTTTTTATTGACATTCGATAAAAAAATATGTCAAATTATTACAAGTCAATACAAAACCCATTTTAGAAGGCTGTAACTTTGCAGGGGCTACCAAGCAACAAATTATACAATATATTTAAAAAAAATGCTTCCAAAACACCGCCTTAACCAAGTTATTTTCGTTATATTAACCAAGTTATTTTCGTTATATGTTTATTGTCGCCTATCCGCTTTAAAACGCTAAACCATCCTCTCCGTTTCGCTGAAATGGAGAGGTCTTTTTTGTAAACCATAGGTACATAGAAGACATCGGATTCATTAGAATGTGCAAATTTTCAAAAAATGCCCTATATCCCCTATGTAGATATGGTGTTTGCAAAATTCGCAATCGAAAATCGAATTATTTATTTTCAGGCGTGTACAACCGAATCACGCGCACGGTCTCAATACGTGTATCACTCACCAATTCAGGTATAAATCGAAAACCTTCCAATTCAATCGGCACACCCTGTTCTGGAATCGCCGTTACTACATTGACCAAATAGCCCGAAAGCGTATGATATTCACTTTTCGGCAGTTTAAACAAAGGATACATTTCACTAATATAATCCATTTCCAAACGCCCCGAAAAGATATATTCATTATCACTAATTTTGGTTTCCAGAAATTCTTCATGGTCATGTTCGTCCTCAATGTCGCCAAAAATCTGTTCCAAAACGTCTTCTAAGGTTACAATCCCCGTCGTTCCGCCAAATTCGTCCACCACACATAAGATATTCGTCTTCGATTGCACCAATTTTTCCAACAAATCCATCACGCGCATCACTTCTGGCACCACTTCCATTTCCATAATCAACGGTTCAACCGCTTGTGGAGCCTTCAACATTTGTTGATGATGCACATAACCCAAAATATCATCAATATCATGGTTGCTCACGACAATCACGCGAGAAAGATTGGTTTCACGGAAAATCCGACGCAATTCTTCCACGCCGTCCGAAATATCCATGTAAATCATTTCAGCACGCGGCACCATGCAATGTTTCACTTTGACATTGCGCAATTGCAATGTTTTTTGAAACAAATCCGTATCTACTTCATCTTCTTGTTTGGTATTTTTGAAATTCGTATTCACAAAATGCTCTAAATCACCGCGTGTAAAGACATTTTCATCAGGTTCATGCGCCGTTTTGAAGAAAATTTTCAACACAAAACCTGCCATTTTGGTGATAAACCAAGTCGGAATCGCCAATAAAAATTGAAAAAAGCGGATTGGATACGCCAAATTAAATAAAATTCTATCGGCATACATTTTAAAAATCGTTTTCGGCAAATACTCCGCAACGATTAAAATCACTAAGGTAATCAGTACCGTTGTAACTAATGATAATAAAATTTCATTATGTATAAGGTGTTCTAAATGAGGTTTTAATAATTCTGAAACCAAGATTGTAAACACAATTAAAGCAATATTATGACCCACTAACATCGCGCCGAGAAATCGGGCAGGACTCTCATAAAAGTACGCTAAAATATTGCCTGTCCCAGAATTGCGTTTGCGTTTCAATTCGACTAACAATTTGTTGGCTGAAATATACGCAATTTCCGTTCCTGAGAAGAAGGCGGTGAAGAAAAATGCGATTAATATCGTGTAGAGCATGATTGCAAAAATTAGATATAATAGTTGGTAAACCGCAAAGTTAAACTTAAAATTTGAAGTGGGAAATAAAATTTTAAAAGAAAAAATTATTGTTATTAGATAAAAAAATATTTTTAATTAGTCTAATTGACTACAAATCGTTGGTTCCGATTGTTTATTTTTGCAAACCCATAGCGATATAAGAGACATCTGATGTGGTATTATGGTTGCCTTTTCGGAATAAAACTATCATAGGATAAGCATTTTAATGAAAAAAGGCAATAAAAATCCTTAAATGTTAAAAAATAAGATTTTTTTTTTTAAAAGTTTGTCATTTCAAAGAATCGCTCTAAATTTACATCTCGAATTATTTAATTTACTTTTTAACTTAAAAGCCTTATTTTTTATGAAGAAATTTTACATTGTATTTGGAATGATGTTGGCAGGCGCAGGCGCGATGCAAGCACAAGATAGCGTATCGGTTAAATTCCGTGTCACTTTGAAAGGAACAACCAAAGTGAAACACGCAACAGGTCTTCGTGTAACAGGTGCTTTGGGTGCGTTAACACAACCAGATTGGAACCCATCCGCAGCGAAAGTGATGGTATTGGACTCGCCTGTAAGCGACAGTATCTATACGGTGACGATTAAAGTGCCGCGTCGAGCTGCTCCAAATGACACTTTTGAATTCAAATATGTCAATGGCGACAACTGGGGCGATGGTGCAGGTGGTGTTCCTGAAGATGAGCGCGCTGTAGGCGTTCCATGTAAGCGGGCGAACGCTGATGCATTTGGCAATCGTATTTTCAAACAAGTTGCGGCTCCTGCGACTTCGATGATTTTGCCTTGCTACCGATTTAACACTTGTACACCGTATTATGCAACGGGTACAGCAGAATTAAATTCTGTTGACTTTTTGGCAGTGGCTCCAAATCCGATGACGGATGGGGCGCGTGTATTTTTCACGAATCCAACAAACGAATTACATGCTTTGGACGTTGTGAACAACACTGGTCAAGTGGTTCGCAGCTATGGTTTCACGACGAATACTGAATTCATGGTTGAGCGTGGTTCATTGGCGGCTGGTTTGTATTTTGCCCGTTTGCGGAATCAAGAAGGTCAATCATTGAGCATCAAATTTGTGATTGAATAATTGTTTTGAGTGTGTTATAATTCAAAAGCCTTTACAGACGCAAGTTTGTAAAGGCTTTTTTGATTGCGGAAGGATGGTTTTGCAATTTTTTTTGCTTTTTTTTGAAAATAATTTGGTACTACGCAGTTCCTTTGCGTAGTGGTGGTTCTATATTTGCACTATCAAAACGTTGATGACATTGTTGAAAATAAAATAAGGTCAAGTTCAAGTTACTTCAATCACAATTTAATGTACTCACTTGCACAATTACCTGATTTTTTTAACAATCATTTGAAGCAATCGTCTAATGGTAGGACGCAGGATTTTCAAAAGTTCTGAAATTATCTTATAGGTCAATCAGGGCTTACTTCTCGAAGTTCCAAACCTGAGATGGAGGTTCGATTCCTCCTTGCTTCGCAATATAATTTTTATTTTTTATAGAATGACAAAATAAAAATTGTCATTTTGTAGAAAACGAAGGCAGTAGCTCAGTGGTAGAGCAGCTAAAAGTTTTAAAATTACCTTTACAAAGGTCAATCGAAACTTACTTCTTTCCATTTGACGGAGCGGGTCGCGGGTTCGAATCCCGTCTGCCTTCCAATATAGGTCAATTGTTGCTTACTTCAAAAATCAATTGGTGAAACTTAGCAACAAAATTACCTTATTTTTTAACACCGTAGTCAGAAATTTTATTTTCTGCCAACGCACAACTTATTGATTATGAATCATTTATTAAAAATTGCCTTGCGGCAAAACGCGATTTTCATTCCTAAAGCGGAGCAAATCGCCGCCTTAAAACACCTTTCTCAAAGCACTTCATTATTAGTTGCCAATCTTGGAAAAGTAGGATTTGGCGTATCGGAACCATTGTTACACGCGTTGAATGCGGTGCAACCTGCTATTCACGTCAAAATTTTAAATCAATTTCGGGAAGTCATGGGTGTAAACAAAAACTGGACACCGTTGGTGAAAGGTTGGGATACGCCGACGGGTGAATCGCGGATAGATCATGTGATTACGTTTTTTTACAATGCGTTTAAGATACAAGGCGGCACGAAATTGCAATGTGGTCATACGATTCCAGAAAATACATTTCCATTGGAGCGATATACAGGATGTCCGTTTTGCGGAACGCCCTTTGAAACAAATAGTCTTAAATTGTTGAATCAAGGCAGCAAACAGAAAGTTTTAGAATTGTGGTCAGAAGTGGATGCACAACAATTTTTAAACGATTTGTTGGTTTCCAAAACCGCTTTGGACGCAACGCAAATGGATAGTTTGAAAGTTTTGTTAAAAGCATTTCCATTGCCGAGTGTTGAGATTGGCATGAAGGAAACCTTGATGGCGGTCCTTGATATTTTGATTGAAGTAGGAAAAGGCGAGCAAGCAAAAGCATTTTTCACATCGCCAACGGATATTTTGCGGTACTTGTGGTATAAGAAAACAGGTTTTTTACAAATCATTGAGCCTAAAACGATTATAAAAAGACATGGTAAAAATAATCATCCTATTTCCAAAGGTTTAGCCAAAGGTGCGCAATCTGCTTTGGAAAAAAAATTGGAATTGAAATTAAAATATGGTCGGAAAGAGAGCAAAATGATAGCGGTTTGGTTGAACGGATTGCCGCAAGAAGTAGAAGCATTATGTGAAATCATGCATCCGAAACGCGGTATGTGGGTGCGTTACATCCGCGCCTTGCGTTTAGCCGAGTACGCGAAACGACCAGGTTTTGAAAAATTAGCGGCATTATTACACGCATTTTACCACGAAATGTATGATGTTTGGCAAGGACGTGTGCATCATTTCCGTTTGCGAATGGATGCAGATAAAACATTTAGTTTGTTGAAACAACGACCTGGCTTATTTGCGCGTTCCTTATTTGCAAACATTTTGTGGTTTGGAGTGGATGATACAATAGCTGCTTTTTCGGAAATCATTGATAAAGTACCTGCACGTTTGATTTTTACATTGAATATGTACGCTGAAAATTATTTCAATGCAGGCATGGAACGGACGGTCAAACCATTAGGCGGTGTTGGAAAACGGATTCCTGCTAACAAATTGTTGCAATTATTTGATAAAGCACAATTAGCAACTATTCAAGAAAAAATTCAAGGATTAACGTTACTTGCGGTTCAAAAACGGTTTGTGAAGGTTGAAAATTTGAATAAAACGATGTATATTGACCCTGCGTTGTTCAATATGCCCGTTTCCATCGGCGACCGAAGCGACAGTATTCAAGATTTGCCTGTTGCGTTGCAGGGCACGCGTTTCCCGATTGAGGGCGAGACTGTTCGATTGTTTATGCAATGGGGCGTAGGCTTGCCTGCACAACATTTGGATATGGATTTGAGTTGTCATATTTCGTTTAATCATCAACCGAATGAGGTTTGTTCTTTTGGAAATTTGGTAGCGACAGGTTGTAAACACTCGGGCGATATTCGGAGTATTCCAAATAAAGTGGGTACTGCGGAATATATTGATTTGAATATCAATCAGTTAGCTAAGAAAGATGCAAAATATGTTACGTTTACCTGTAATGCGTATAGCAATGGTACGATTTCGCCAAACTTAGTTTTAGGTTGGATGAATAGCAAATTTCCGATGCGCATTTCCGCAAATACAGGTGTCTCGTATGACCCTTCTTGTGTGCAACATCAAGTGCGCGTAACACAAAGTTTGGCAAAAGGCTTAGTTTTTGGTGTTTTGGATATTGATGCTAAACAAATTGTTTGGTTAGAGATGCCCTTTCAAGGACAAGTTGTGCAACAATTGGATGTAAAAAGTATTATTGCGTTGTTAGCAAAGTTGAATGCCAAATTGAGTGTTGGTAACTTGTTGAAAATCAAGGCATTAGCACAAAATTTGACCCTTGTTGAAACGGATGATGCAGATGAAAAATATACCATGCAATGGGCGATGAATGCGGCGGCTGTTACTAAATTGTTGATAGATTGATATTAAAGTTAAGTTATAAATAAAATGGGCTGCCTCAACTCTTTTGAGACAGCCCATTTCATTTACGTCGAATTTTTAAAAACGGTAGCTCAATTGAATACTGCTCACGGGCGTACCAAAACCAACAAAACCGATGCTCTCTTGGTCAAAGTCAAAACTTCCGCTATTATTATTGTTGTTAAAAACAGTAGTGCCTTTGCTCCGATAACGCACTCGTTCAAAGGGCATCCGAAATTCTGCACCCAATGCAAAACCACGCCCAATCAACCAATCGCCACCCAAAAAAGGATTCAAACTTAAAATATTATTTGTCTCAAAAGTGATTTGAGACATACCATTCGTGTTTTCATTTAAATCTATCATCTCTTTGAAAAGCCCTAATTGAAGGTCACCACCAAATCTAAATGCTAAACTTTTGCCAAAAAGATGAGTTGTTTCGATGCCAAGAGCATATTTTTCGAGTTTTCCTGTTAAATTGATGTGTCTGAAAAAACCTTGAGCGTCGTCTTGTTGATCAAAATCGTATTTGGTGACACCCGTGCGCAACCGCAAAGCGATATGTTCTTTTAAATACACTCGTGCAATGATTTCTAATGAAAAATCTTTATGAAACTGAGTACCAGAAATGTTTCGATTGCGCCCATAAACCTCAAAATCAGCTAAGGGCGGCGGCGTTTCAATCGTGGTCGTTTGAAACGCAATCGTAAATTTGGAGGTTTGCGCGAATATCCAAATCGGCATCGCAAGGATTAAAGAGAGCGTCAAAAAAGTTTTGATTAACATGATTTAGTTAAATTTATAGGTAAAAAGGGTTGATTTTAAAACAGATAGCCGATTTGAAAACTACAAATGGGCTTTCCAAAACCGACCTTATTATAACTTCCATCGTCAAATGTGCCCGTTCCACCATTGGTAAAATTGCCTTTATTGGCATAACGAATGCGTTCAAAGGGCAAACGCAACTCTGCACTCAGCGACAAACCGCGCCAAATATACCAATCGGCACCCATCAATGGATTCAAACTTAGATTCATATTCGTGTCATATTGTTTGGGGGCAAGCACAAAATCACCACTTTGTTCCTCAATCATATCTTTGAAAAAGCCTATTTGAGCATCGCAACCGAATCGCAAGGCTAAATTTTCACCTAAAATTCGGCGGGATTCGATGCCAATAGCGTGTTTTTGGAGTTGACCTTTGACACTAATTGCAAAAAAAAAGTTGGACGTGCTTTCAAAATGATAGTTCGTAATGCCTGTGCGTAGGCGCAAGGCAAGGTTTTCATTTAAAAAAAATCGCCCTAAAATCTCTACGGAATAATCGCCTCTGTAACCGTTCCTACTTTCGTAATTCATAAAACTCCCAAATGGAATTGGAGGTTCAATTGTGGTGGTTTGTGCGGCAAGCGCAAATTTGAGTTGTGCCATTGCGTAAAGGGGGAGCAAGGCGATACATAGACTTGAAATTACGATTTTTGTTGACATGATTGGTATAAATGTTTTTTTAATTGAAATTTTTGCCACAAATTACACCAATTATTTTGATTTTGCAATTGTAATGGAAAAAGGTGTACTTTTTTCTTTTTTTTATAAAAAAATAATTACTTTTGCTCTTAAATACAATCAAAATCATGGCAAGAGATTTATACCACAATGCAGTTAGAGCCGCGCTTGAAAAAGATGGCTGGAAAATTACACATGATCCATTGCATCTTCCTAAAAAAATAATTGGTGCAAAATTAGAAATTGATTTAGGCTTACAGAAAATTATTATTGCTGAAAAAAGAACCGAAAAAATAGCAGTTGAAGTGAAAAGTTTTATAAAACCTTCCATTATACATGAATTTCATGCGGTTTTAGGGCAATATTTAGGTTATATTGTAGGGTTAGAAAAAGTTGAATCAGACCGCGTTCTCTATCTTGCAATGCCTCAAAACGCATACGAAATTCTTACTGAAATGCCTATCTTTCAAGCAATTGTAGATAGATTTAATTTGAAATTGATTATTTTTGAACCTAAAAATGAAATTATTATAGCATGGATAAAATAAAAAAATATCAAACGATTATTACAAAATTGCTTCAAGAAATGCAGTCTAATGAGGAAACGAATGATGCAGAACAGGAAGCAATTATTACTGATACCAAAAGGCATCATTATTTCTTGCAATGGATTGGTTTTGATGCTGAAGACCGTTTTATTAATAAACCATTGTTGCATTTTCATATTAAACCCAATGGTAAAATATGGCTTTTAGCAAATTTGACCGAAACCGATGTTGCAGAAGAATTAATGCTCAAAGGGGTGGATAAAAAAGATATTGTTTTAGGATTTCTCGTGCCCTTCATTCGAGCGCATTCTGGTTTTGCGGTTGCTTAATACAATTTATTTAAACCTATAAAAAATTAAAAATGAATATTTTATAGGTTTGAATAAATTGTAATTCAAACTAATTTACGTTGAAAATTGCAAACACATAGGGAAAATATGGGCATTTATTAGAAATTACACTACTGAGTTGTTAAAGATTTAATATGTAAATAATTGATTATCAATCTATTTTTCCCCGCAGATTTCGCAGATTTTCTTTTGGAGTCTCTTTCTGAGTAGTGTAATTAGAAATGAGCACCTTTCCAATGAATGCCAGATATCTCCTATATCCGTACATGTTCGTAAAATTCTAAACTTTCAATAATTTGTTCCTCCGTTGCAACATGATTGATAGATGCTAAACCGATTTTTTTCAATAAGGTGAAATTAATTGCGTTCCCATCATTTTTTTTGTCTTGCTGCATCAACGAGATAAGTTGTTGATAATCAACGTTTTGTAAATCTATTTTTGGATATATTTTTGAAAAGGTGTTTACAATAAACTCTAAATCGGCATCAGGCAACCCCGTCCTTTGATAACTCAAATAGGCTTCACAAATCATTCCGATAGCAATCGCTTCGCCGTGCAAAAGTGGTTCATGCGTTTCCAAAGCCGCGCTTTCTATCGCATGACCTATCGTATGACCAAAATTTAATGCCTTCCGAATCCCTCTTTCATAAGGGTCATTTTCAACAAAATGTTTTTTAACCAGCAGTGAATCGCCTATAATCGCTGCCAAATTCGTTTGGTTTTGATGATACGCATTCAATAAATCTTGTATGGAAAATTTGGCATTATAAATCAACGCATGTTTGAATAATTCTGCAAATCCACTCCGAATCTCCCGTGCAGATAATGTTTGGAGGAAATTTGGGTCAATTAAAACGGTTTTTGGGTTGCCGAAGATGCCAATACTGTTTTTGACATTGCCAAAATCAATCCCCAATTTTCCGCCAATGCTCGCATCTACTTGGGATAAAAGCGTTGTCGGGATTTGCAAAAAGGGCATGCCGCGTTTGAAAGTGCTTGCGCAAAAGCCACCCATGTCTCCAATCACGCCACCGCCGAGATTGATTAATAACGATTTTCTATCCGCACCCGCTTCAAATAGCGCGTTCCAGATGATTTGACAGGTATCAAGATTTTTATGAGATTCGCCTACGGGAATTGTAATCGTTTGATAATCAATCGGTAATGCAGATTCTAAAAGCGGAAGGCAATATTTTTGAGTATTTTCATCCATTAAAACGATGGTTTTTGAAAATACATTTTGTTTTAAAAAAGTCGAAAGAGATGACTTTATAGAGCCGATTTGAATGTGGTAATCAGCTAATTGGATTGTTTGCATAATAGAATTGGTTTGAATTGTATGTTTCGGAAACCTTAAAAGTTTCCGAAACATATTTCTTGAATTGTATGTTTCGGAAACCTTAAAAGTTTCCGAAACATATTGCTTCCATTAATAACGATAATAATCAGGTTTGAACGGGCCCGCTTGTTTCACACCGATATAATCCGCTTGATCAGTCGAAAGGTCTTCCAACTCAACGCCGATTTTCGCTAAGTGCAAACGCGCTACTTTTTCATCCAAATGTTTAGGCAACATATAAACTTTATTTTCATATTTGCCATTACTTTGCCACAATTCCAATTGCGCTAACACTTGATTCGTAAACGAATTCGACATCACAAACGACGGATGACCCGTCGCGCAACCCAAATTCACTAAACGACCTTCCGCCAAAATGATCACATCTTTGCCATCCACATCGTACAAATCCACTTGTGGTTTGACCTCAATTTTGGTTGAACCATAATGTTTGTTCAAACCCGCCATGTCAATCTCATTATCAAAATGTCCAATATTACAAACGATGGTTTTATCATTCATCAATTTGAAATGTTCCATGCGAATAATGTCTTTATTCCCCGTCGCCGTCACGATAATTTGCGCTCTTGGAATCGCACTTGCCATTTTTTTGACCTCAAAACCGTCCATTGCAGCCTGTAAAGCACAAATTGGGTCAATTTCGGTCACAATCACACGGCAACCCGCGCCTCGCAAGGAAGCCGCAGAACCTTTCCCAACGTCGCCATAACCCGCAACAATTGCCACTTTACCCGCCATCATGATGTCCGTAGCACGCCGAATCGCATCAACACATGACTCTTTACAACCATATTTGTTATCAAATTTCGATTTTGTCACCGAGTCATTGATGTTAATCGCAGGAAGCGGCAACGTGCCTTTCGCCACGCGCTCGTACAAACGATGTACGCCCGTTGTGGTTTCTTCGCTGATACCGCCGATGTTTTTGACCAATTCTGGGTGATGATCCAATACCATATTCGTCAAATCGCCGCCATCATCCAAAATCATATTCAAAGGTTTGCCATCTTTGAATGCGAATAAGGTTTGCGCAATGCACCAATCAAATTCTTCTTCATTCATGCCTTTCCAAGCATAAACGGGAATACCTGCTGCCGCAATCGCTGCTGCTGCATGGTCTTGCGTTGAGAAAATATTGCAACTTGACCAAGAAACTTCCGCACCAAGTGCCGTAAGCGTTTCGATTAAAACGGCTGTTTGAATCGTCATGTGCAAACAACCTGCAACCCGTGCGCCTTTTAAGGGTTGTGTTGTGCCGAATTCTTCGCGCAATGCCATTAAACCAGGCATTTCTGCTTCTGCTAAACGAATTTCTTTACGTCCCCAAGCGGCAAGATTAATATCTTTAACTTTGTACGCTGGTTTTTTAGGTGATTTTTTTGCTGTAGTAGCCATAAGGAGTTACTGATTTGAATTACTTAATGGGAAAATTCGCGCAAATGTACGGAATCTCCTTATAATATTGTATTGTTTTTGTCCCAAATTACCCGAAATTGCACGAATCATTCATGCTATTTCGGGTAATTCGGGACTTATTTACAAATCCCAAAATGATTTGGGGCGATTCAACACGATAAATAGATCGCGCCAAGTTTGTATGAAATACCAAACGAGCAATCCCGTGACAGGCAAATATGCCCATTTGCCAATCAGCGAAAACCATATTGGCAAACTTACTGCCATAATTGCAATGGTACGTAAGTAATTGATTTTCAACACATAACGATAGCTGTAATACAGGTGTAACGCGCTGGCAGTTTGCCAAATGCCCAACAAAATTAACATCAGTTGGGTTAAACGTTGTCCTGTTTGCAGGCAATATAACAAGGCAATCGCAGCGAAAAGTACGCTTTGCCCCAATACATCGGATTTCATTCTAAAAGTGGAGACCATGAGCGATTCGTTTTTAATTCATTCTAAAACGCTGCAAAGATAGATTTAGTTTTCAGAAGTTTCAAAAAAAAATGAAACTTGTTTTTAGAACAAAAATTCTTAGTACCCAACTCCTTTTTTGTTAGGTACTAAGCTGAAACTTATCATTCATCATTCATCATTAATTACTATATTTGCACTTTCCATCACCTTTAAACAGTCCAAAAATGAACGTTATTATCGTAGATGATGAACCTTTGGCATTAGATATTTTAGAAACTTTTATATCTAAAATGCCTGATTTGAAACTATTAGCGCGTTGTTCCAACGTTTTCGAGGCGAATGATGCCTTGCAAAATCATGAAATAGATTTAATGTTTTCGGATATTCAAATGCCGGGTTTGACGGGGATTGAATTCCTTAAAACATTGAAAAATCCGCCAATGGTCATTTTTACAACGGCTTATTCCGAGTATGCGATTCAAGGTTTTGAATTGAACGCATTAGATTATTTGTTAAAGCCTATTTCATTGGATCGGTTTATGAAAGCGGTGAATCGGGCGCAAGAATTACATCGGTTAGCGCATCCGAATCCCGCGTCTGCGGTAGCACCTGTTTCTGAAAACTCCATTCAAGTGGGGAAAGAAGGCGTTTTGATAGATGATTATATCTTTGTTAAATCCGACAAAAAGTTGATTCGCGTCAAATTTTCAGACATTTTGTATATTGAAGGTTTGAAAGATTATGTCATTATTCGGTTGGAAGCGGGGCGCGTGATTTCGTTGCAGACCATGAAAAGTTTGGAAGATAAATTGCCTTTGGGACAATTTGTGCGGATTCACCGTTCTTACATCGCCTCAATGGACAAAATTAATGCAATTGTGGGCAATATGGTCGAAATTATGGAAAAAGGTGCGCCAAAACATTTGCCGATTGGCAAAAATTATCGAGATGAATTGTTGGAATTGGTTGAAAAACATAAATTGTAAGGAATGAATGATGAATGATGAATTGTATAATTCATCATTCATTCATTCATTCACTCATTTTATTATAATTTTACAATTATTTATCCTAATTTTACTTACATTTGTATTATCAAAGGTAAAAAATATAGTATCATGAAGATTTAACAAAAATATAGTCAAATATAGTCGGATAATATCAAATCTTTCCTATCTTTGCGGGATGAAATTATCAGAATATGCAAAAATA
>JBEEMZ010000225.1:0-8199 GCA_041192405.1 Bacteroidota bacterium
ACAGAAAAATTTTGCTTTTCCCGCTAAATTTGTTTGATTGAAATCATAAGACCACTCATCACGCGCTGTAACAATTCCATTTGAAAAGGATTTAAAAATAGCATTGCCCTCTTTCCCATTTTTCACTTCTTTATCGCAAACGGGCATCAACGATTCCCAATCATTATCTTCCGAAAGATTAATCCAATTATTATTTTTATCAGGTATAATTTTTTGAAAATCAAGGGTTTGAAATTCATTTTCGCGCAAATAATCCAGTTTTTCTACCTTCGTCCAAAAGTCATCTACCGCATGATAAAAGATGCGACAAGGTTGTTTCAACGAGGAATTCAACGTCGTCGAGGTTTTAAACCTCGACGACGTTAGCGCGTTTTTTTTGACCAAAAACAGCATCGCTACGCCCGTTTGAATGCCAAAAACATTATGAGTCGTTCCCGCAATTTTAGGATTTGCCCGCACATCTGATTGTAAATCAACAATATACACATCATTAAAATCTTGTTGAATACAAGCCCGAAACCCATCAAACGTGCGACTGTCAATAAAACTCCGATTTGTAATAAACGAAATCACGCCATTTTCATCTAATCTATCTATCGCCCAACGAAAAAAACGGGCATACATATCATAGACTTTGGTTTTCTGCGCCGAACTGCGCGCCACAAAAGTTTCTTTAATGCGTTTGTCAATAAACGGATACGTGCGATTCTTGTTATTATCATTTTCATTTTGCTGATTCGCATTATAAGGCGGATTGCCAATAATAACCGATATTTTTGCCTCATTTTGAATTTTAATCCGTTTGGCATTTTCCGCCGACAGCGAAAACATATCTATTTGTTTGCCTGTCCATCCCAATGAACTCACATTATCGAGCGTATCCACAAAACATAAATTGTCAAAAGACTCATAATGTTCCATTTTATTCCGAAAGGTATATTCAATATTGAGATTCGCAATGTAGTAAGGCAAAATCGAAACCTCATTTGCAAACAATTCGTGTTTGAACTTATGCAACAAATGACGCGGATTCAAATAATCAATCAAATCACAAATATACGTACCTGTGCCCGTCGCGGGGTCGAGGATTTGCACACCTTTGTCGGATAAAGTTTTGCCAAAATGCGTTTCTAACAAATAATCCGTTGCTTTAATTTGAAATTGCACAATTTCAGAAGGCGTATAGACAATGCCGAGTTTATCCGCGCCTTTTGGATTATACGCTTTATAAAAATTTTCATAAACTTTTTTAAGAAAAGTCTGTTTTTCGGTATGCCCTTGAAACCGTCGCGCCGCCGCCGCGATGACTTCATAATAATTTTTAATCTTATCTAAAACATTTCGTTTGAACGCGCCTTTAAAAAACGTATCTTCGACGGCGGACAATGCTTGCGCAATATTATTTTCACGGACAAGTTGATCATCGCTGAAAACGGCAATAAAAATTTGTTCGGTCAAAATATGTTGAATCAACATTTCATCCACCTCGTCGAATCCGATATCGGGATTAATTGCTTGTTGACAAATGGCGAGAAAATCAAGTCTTTTGGTTATAAATACTTGATTTTCAACACTTTGAGTTTGAATCATCTTGCGCAAACTATCTGCAATGGTCGGCACATCTTTTTTAAAATCGGCAACCGCTTGTTTAAAATCGCGTAATTCTGCGGTTTCGTAAGCGAAAAATTGTTGCAAAAGGGCGTTTAAATCGTCGGGTTCTGCCATGATTGCCGTCGCAACCCGCTCGCCATCTTGATACAAAACCGCTTGAATCCCGTCTTCAAATAAAATATTTTGTTTAGGATAACCTTTATTAAATTTTTTACGAATCTCGTCTTCGAGGTCAACGCGGGCTTTTGCTTCCCAATGTCCGAAGTCGAGGGACAACTCATTTTTGAGTACGCCGTCGAAACGAATCAAGTTTTTAGCAGGCGTTCGGAAAGAGACTTCTTCGAGCAGCGTCAAATTATATTTTGTGGCAAACGCTTCTAACAACCGTGCAAATGCTTTACGCAACACTTGTTCAGAATCTTGTTTGGAAAGGCGTTTGATTTTATGAATTTCGGTATGATACTGTTGTATCGCTTTTAAAGACATTTCGTCAAAGTTTGAGTCTTGAAATAATTTTAAGGCGTACATAGCATGATTGTTTTTTTGTTTTAAAAGGCGAAGATACAAAAAAGGCGTTTGATTTTGCCAAAAGAATCCTTTAAATACTTAACTTTGCCGCGTCGCAAAGATGCCGTTTTTAAATAATTGTTTACCAAATCAAAATAGCAATGATCCATCAAGAATCTTTACCATTTGCCCTATCTCGGTTAGAAGTAGCTGATTTTCAAGGAATTACAAATTTAGTTATGGAGCGACTCCCGCCAGATAAACAATGGATTTTCTTAACAGGTGAAAATGGTTTTGGCAAAACGTCCATTTTGAAAGCGATTGCCAAAGGCTTGGCAGGAGATGAAGATTTTGTGGCACCTTTGCCCAAAGAAAGTCGGTTGATTTTAAATGGTTCTTATTTGAGTCAGCCATTCCACTACAAAGCCGCACCTAAACAAATGCCGAATCATGATTTTCCAATAGCGGTTTATGGCGCGTCTCGTTTTCAAGTTAGCAAAATAGACCCTTCAGAATTTGCAACCAGTAAATATGGTAAAAAAACATATTCTTTATTTAATGACGATGGGTTATTGATGAACTTAGACCGTTTTTTAATAGATGCTGAAAGAGATGATTTAGTGACGTTTGAACGCTTGAAAGCGATTTTTTTAAAAATTATTCCGAATCTTGCCGATGTAAAAAGCGTTCTATTGGGCAAAAATCGGCGCATGATGTATTACGAAAAGAGCAATATGAGCCATCATTACGCACCCGTTTATTTATCAGAATTGGGGGCAGGTTATCGGAGCATTTTGACACTTATAGGTGACATGGTGCAGCGTTTAACGACACATGTTGCAAATTCATTAGATGATTTGCAAGGGGTTGTGATAATAGACGAGTTTGATGCGCACTTGCATCCCAAATATCAATATCAATTGCCTCAATTATTATCTGAAATGTTCCCAAAAATACAATTTATTGTAGCAACACATAGCCCAATACCGATTTTGGGGGCGAAACCTGATACATTTGTGGTTTTGAAGGTTCACAGAACAAAAGCTGAAGGCATCACAATCGAACGTTTGGATGACGATATTGAAATTCAAACGTTGAGTGTCAATGCTTTATTGACTTCTGACATTTTCGATTTTGGAGCTATTTTCGCCAACGGCGCGACTCCTGACACGCTTGAATCGTTTGATAATTATAAAGACATTCAAGAAAAAGATCGCTTGAAAAAATTATTACAATTAAAAAATGTTTTTAATCGGCTAAAATGAGACCTATTAATCACTATTTTGATGATATTCCGTCTGAAATGCAAACGGTAGATTACCAAAATCAATTAAAAAAACTTTTGGAAAAAGTGGCGCGTGGCAACAAGATTAAGACATCTGAAGATATTAAGGGTTATGCTACGCCAGAAGTCAAGACTAAATTGGAAATGATTTTTCACAAAAAATGTGCGTTTTGCGAGTCCAGCACCAAATCTGGGGCGGTATATGATACGGAACATTTTCGCCCGAAAAAAATTTATTATTGGTTGGCTTACGAATGGTCTAATTTTTTATTATCCTGTCAACGTTGCAACCGAGAATATAAAGGATCAAACTTTCCGCTTGAAAAGGTGCGTGCAAAGTTTCCGTCTGTTGATTTTAACGACACAAATAGTGTTACTGCTTTTGCTGTAGCTTGTCATCTTCAGTCAAAAGGGCTTGAAGAAGCGGAAGGGCGATTGCTTTTGCATCCTGTTTTGGACGACCCAGCCGAGCATTTAGAATTTAAGGCGAATGGCGAAGTAACCTTTAAAAGCAAAAAAGGAGAAAAATCTATTCAATTTTATGGTTTAAATAATCGTGAAAAGCGGCTTGATTTAATTGCGGCTCGAAAAAAAGTGATTGAAACGGTGGAACTTAGATGGTTGCGTGCTGTCGGGCGGTATGAGAAATATCGGAATAAAGTGGGTTTGTATGATGATTTGCTTGACATTCAAGCTGAATTAGCGGGTTGGATAGCGCAAAGTATGGATGTCAATAGTGCTGATTCTGAACCTTACATGGGTGTTATTACGGCATGTCTCAAGAATTTTAAAGTTTTCTTTTTGCCTCTTTTTGCCAATTCGCCTTATAAATCCGTTTTGCAGGAAGTTTTGCTCCAAATCGAAAAAGATAGGGAAGCAAGATAAACATGGATTTTTTCTATTGATACTTGAATTCTATTTCTCTAAAAACAAAAGGTTTAAATTATTTGTT
Source organism: Bacteroidota bacterium (assembly GCA_041192405.1). Classification (GTDB taxonomy): domain Bacteria; phylum Bacteroidota; class Bacteroidia; order Chitinophagales; family Saprospiraceae; genus JAAFJT01. The sequence continues at coordinate 4,356 of JBEEMZ010000225.1, forward strand.
GTTTGAAGCATGATTTAAATGATGAATTCATCATTTATCATTCATCATTCAAAAAAAATAATGGATTCTTTGAAAAATCTAAATTTTCCGACCTTATTTCGTTTGGCGTATTGGGACGGGCGGCGCAATCGAAGCCGATTAATACTTTTTGTGTCATCTATCATTGCAGGGATTGCGTCGTTAGTGGCGTTACAATCGTTCAGCCAGAATTTACAACACGATATTGCGGGACAGGCAAAACAATTGTTGGGAGCAGATGCCGTATTTTCGGGTACGCAACCGCCGCCGCCTGCCGTGCAATTCTTGTTAGATTCGTTGGGCAAGCGCGGTGAACGAACCGATATAACCAATTTTTTCACGATGGCGTATTTTCCGAAAACGGATGGGACTCGTTCGGTGCAAATCAAGGCGCGGCGCGGGCAATATCCGTTTTACGGCAAGATGAAAATCGAACCCGAAGGCGCAAATGAGCAACTTGAAACAGGTCAATTTGCCTTGTTGGACAAGCCTTTGATGCTACAATTTGATTTAAAAGTGGGCGATTCTGTCAAAGTGGGCGCACTTTCCTATCAAATTATTGGAGAAGTGATTTCCGCGCCAGGACGGGCGGCGATGGGTGCATCTATTGCGCCTTCGATTTATCTGCCGTTGAATCGGTTGGATTCTGCACATTTATTACAACGCGGCAGCCGCATCGAATATCAATATAACTATCGTTTTCAAGACAATACAAATATTGAAAATTTAAATAAGCATTTACAAGAGCGTTTAGAAAAGGATCATTACCGAATCGAAACCGCCGCCGAACGACAACGAAATACGGGTGAAGCCTTCAATCAAATGACTGATTTTTTAAATTTGATTGGATTTATCGCCTTGTTGTTGGGCTGTATTGGTGTTGCGAGCGCGGTCAATATTTACATCAAAGGCAAATTATCAACAGTTGCGATTTTGCGCACATTGGGCGCGAGTGGGCAACAAGCCTTTTTGATTTTTTTGATACAAATTGCCTTTATGGGTTTAGGCGGTGCGGTCGTTGGGGCGATTTTGGGGACAGGTTTGCAGAAAATAATACCAAAAGTTTTAAAAGAATTCCTACCAATTGATGATGTGAGTACAAATGCGTCGTTTTCTGCCATCAGTCAAGGCGTTATCATCGGTTTAGGCATGTCGGTTTTATTTGCATTATTGCCATTATTGATGATTCGGCGGACATCGCCTTTGCGCGTATTGCGCGGAAACGATGATGCCGAAACGTCAAGAGACCCCATTCGATGGTTGATATATGGTTTAATCTTCATTTCAATCTTTGGATTTAGCTGGTTTCAAACAAAAAGTATTAATGTTTCACTTGGTTTTATGGGTGGTGTCGGGGCGGCATTGTTGTTATTGACGGGGATTGCGATGAGTTTAATGGTATTGCTGCGCAAATTTTTTCCATCAGGTTGGAGCTACGTATTTAGACAAGGAATTGCTAATTTGTATCGTCCTAATAATCAAACAGTTACGTTAGTTGTGAGCATTGGATTGGGGACAATGTTGATTTCAACGCTTTTATTGATTCAACAATTATTATTAAAACAAATCACCTTTGCAGGCGCGGGTTCACAACCCAATATGATTGTTTTTGATATTCAATCGGCTGATAAACAAGCTGTTGCGGAATTAGTGCGTCAGAATTCAATGCCCGTCATTCAACAAGTGCCCGTCGTGACGATTAATTTAGAAGCGATTGACGGTAAGACGCGAGATGATTTTAAATTGCAACGCGATATAGATGGTTTCAAAAAACGGGATAAATCTACGATTCCAAAATGGGTTTTTGAACGGGAGTATCGTGTTACGTACCGTGATACGCTGATTAGTTCCGAAAAAATGTTAGAAGGCACGATGCCGAATATTGGACGACCGACGATTAGCGAAGATGGCGTAATTGGAGTAACGATTGCAGAACGCATTGCAGAAAATATGCACGCAAAAGTCGGTACAAGACTGACGTTTAACGTTCAAGGCGTTATTAAAGAGACGATTGTAACGGGCATTCGCAAAGTGGATTTCAATCGAATGCAGACTAATTTTTTCGTCGTTTTCCCCGAAAATTCATTAGCGAAAGATGTCCCACAATTTCATGTGGTGGTTACACGCACGGGTTCTGCTGCACAATCTGCTGCATTTCAAACAGTTATGGTTAAGAAATTTCCATCTGTGTCGGTAGTGGATTTGAATGGCGTGTTAAAAACGGTGGATGAAGTTTTGACAAAAGTAGCTTTTGTAATCCGATTTATGGCAATGTTTTCGATTTTGACGGGTTTATTAGTCTTAATCGGCTCTGTTTTTTTAACCCAATTTCAACGTGTGCGCGAAAGTGTTTTGTTGAGAACGCTTGGCGCGAGTCGTTGGCAGATTTTGAATATTAATGGATTAGAATATTTGTTATTGGGCTTATTATCCAGTTTTGCGGGTGTAATCCTTTCCATTGGAGCGACTTATGCATTATCAAAATTTGTATTTGCGACCCCATTTAGCATAGATTGGAGACCATTGATTTTGACACCCTTAATTATAACTGGATTGGTCGTAATCATCGGCTTACTGAATATGCGCGGAATTGTGCGAAAATCGCCGTTAGAAGTTTTGCGTTCTGTGATTGGATAGTTATATTTGCGTTTCAACGATTTTTTCATCCTTAAACAATCAAGAAATCATGCATATTAATTTTCTAATGGTCGCACTTACGAGCGTGATTCCGTTAATCGTCGGATTCGTTTGGTACCACAAAAGTGTCATGGGAACGGTGTGGATGCGCGAAACGGGCATTGACCCCGAAGCGGCGAATCCGCAAAAGATGGCAGTCGTATTTGGCGGAAGTTTATTGTTAAGTTTCCTACTTGCAATAAGTTTGATGCCTGTGACGCTTCATTTTATGGGATTGTATTCGATGTTGGCGGATCAACCTGCTTTAAAAGAACCTAATTCGGACTTGGCGAAAACCGTCAATGGTTTGATGACGCAATACGGTTCTAATTTCCGCACGTTTAAACATGGTGCATTTCACGGCGTGTTAATGAGTATTTTCATGGTGTTGCCTACGATTGGTATTAATGCTATTTTTGAAAGAAAAAGTTTTAAATATGTGTTCGTGCATCTTGGTTACTGGGCAATTACGATGGGATTGATGGCTGGTTTTATTTGCGCTTTTGCATAATGTAAAAGGTTGGTCGGTGAGGTGCGCTATCTCACCGACCTTGATACGATAAAATCAGCAGAAAAACGACCCTAAAAAGATTAATTTTGCATTTTATGCACCCTCAAATTTTTTACAATGAGAAAGGAATTTAATATCACTGGCAATTGTTTCCCTAAATTGCATTATATGGCAGATGTGTCCCATAAAATGACTGAGACCATTGAACTTATCGAAAAAGGGAAGTATTTCATCATCAATCGCCCACGTCAGTATGGTAAAACCACCACTTTGTACGCTTTAGCCCATGCTTTGCGTCAAAAAGGAGATTATATCGCATTAAACATGAGTTTTGAAGCCGTCGGAGAAGATGCGTATGTTTCTGAAATGAGTTTTGCGCGAAAATTTTTGCGATTAATGACCAAAGCAGCAAGATTAGAGGAAAAACCATTATTTAGTTGGATCAACCAACATCCTCCAGAAATCCATTCTTGGGATGATTTATCGGACTTTATTTCTGAAATGGCAGATCGTTTTCCGCAAAAAATAGCCATTTTGATAGATGAAGTAGATCAAAGCAGCAATAACGATATTTTTATTAGATTTTTAGCCTTTTTGCGAAATAAATTTTTGGCTCGCAATGCAGAACCTACTTTTCAT
>JBEEMZ010000226.1:0-8165 GCA_041192405.1 Bacteroidota bacterium
AAAACGACTATTTAAGAAGTACTCAAAAATAAAAAATATTTTTTTTTTTTGAAAAATGTGACTTACTAAATTCAATGCGTCAGAATGTTGTAACAGTTCAAAAAGTGGTTTAAAGTAAAAAATGCAGCAAATATTTATCCTATTCAGATATTTTCTATTTATAATCGCTTGAAGATTCATTCGTTTGCATTTGTTCAACCCTTGAAAAAAGGGCTTTTACATAAAGATTGTTTTCATTTGGTTTTTTGGGGTTATACAGGGTGTCGTTCCTATACGGATTCGGTGCCCTGTTTTTTTGTTTATATCCATTTTATTTGTAATCCATAAAAATCGCTTTCAATGTACTGTTACAAAACCACACTCATCTTCTTTTTTGCATTGCTTTTCGGGTTAAAAAGCAATTTTTTGGGTGCACAACAATCGATTGCACCGCCTTTATCCTCCACTTCAATCATTCATCCACTGCTTCAAAAGCAACAATCTGTTTTTAAATTAACAGACCGCGATTTGCGAGATGCCAAATTGATGCGCCAATATCACACCGACGCGAATGGTGTACAGCATTTTATTTGGAATCAAACCGTAGATAGCATTGAATTATTGGGCGGCATTTTAAACCTAAATGTGTTGCCTTCGGGCGAAATCTTGTTATCGGGCAATCGTTTTGTTCCTGATTTGGCTGCTCGAGTCAATGTTACAAAACCTGTTTTGAAGGCAGTGTTAGCAATTCAAATGGCTGCAAAAATATTAGGTATTGCGCCTCTTGCCGTTTTGAAAATGAAACAACCATTTGATAATCAATCTTTTGTGTTTGAAAAAACAGCAGATTGGCAAGAGGATGTCAAAGTTAAATTACAGTTTTTTCAAGATGAAACGCAGCCAAAATTAGGGATTCGATTGGTTTGGCAAGTCACGTGTATGCAGCGCGGGCAGCATAACCGATGGCTTTTCAATGTGGATGCAACGAATGGAACCGTTTTAAATCAAACCAATCTTACCATTCATTGTCAATTTGAACCCACTCCGACAGAATATTATTTGGATGATTGTCAACAAAATGTATTAAAAAATAAAATTATTGACGCGCCTTTAACCCAACAAAAAATGTTGAATACAGGCACCTATCGCGTTTTTGCGTTACCGATTGAAAGTCCGATGCATGGCGTTCGCACCTTAGAAGTCAATCCTGCGGATGCGGTTGCATCGCCTTATGGTTGGCATGATAACAATGGTATTACGGGCGCGGAATTTCAAATTACAAAAGGCAATAATGTACATTGCTATGCAGATGAGGCAAATATAGATAGCATAACTTCACCTGAGCCAAATGGAGGTGCGGGTTTGGTTTTTGACGCGCCTTTCGACCCGACTTTGGAGCTCGTTCTAAATCGAAATGCGGGTATTATAAATCTTTTTTATCAAGTCAATCGCTTGCATGACATCACCTATAAATATGGTTTTGACGAACCGTCGGGCAATTTTCAAGACAAAAACTATACAAATCGGGGTGCAGGCGACGATTTTATCAAAGCACGAGCCCTTTCTGGGCGGTTGACGGGTTCGGCGAACAATGCGTATTTCATTCCCGCGCCCGAAGGGGACAATGGTGTGATGGCAATGTTTGTTTGGACACGCACAAAAGATACCTTGTTACATATAACAACACCTGCTCCTTTGGCGGGTCATTTTGAAACAGGGCTTGCTGGTTTTGGCGCGGAAATTACAAATACGCCTGTTTCGGGCGCGACGATTTGGGCAAATGATGCTTCATTAAGTCCAAATTTAGGTTGTAATGCGTTGACTAACAATGTTTTAGGAAAAATTGTTTTTTTTGAACGGGGCACTTGTGAATTTGGAAGAAAGGCTCTTAATGCTCAGCAGCGCGGTGCTATTGCCTGTGTGATTTGCAATCAAGAAGATGCGGTGAGTCAAATGGCTTCGGGCAGTTTTGGCAGTCAAGTGACAATTCCGACTGTGATGTTGAAAAAAAGTGATTGTGACCGCCTTCGAAATAGTGTCGGAAATGGCTTAAATGTGACATTGCAGCAAACGCAACCGCACCATGAACCGAAACATTATGATTCAAGTTTTGATAATGGCATTATTGCGCACGAGTTTATGCATGGCGTTTCAAATCGCTTGACGGGCCCGAGTTTTGGGTGTTTGCAAGGCATCGGCGAAGTGCCGAGTGAAGGCTGGAGTGACTTTTTGGCGTTGGCTGTGACGGCGAAGGCAACCGACCGCGCTGCGCAACGCAGGGGCATCGGCACGTATGTAGCGCGGCAGCCGATGGATGGCAAAGGTATTAGAAAATATCCATATTCAACTGATTTCAATATCAACCCGTTGACGTATGATGACCTTATTTTAGGTGCTGAAATTCATGCTGTTGGGACGGTTTGGACATCCATGTTATGGGATATGTATTGGAAATTTGTAGATATGTATGGCTTTGATTCTAATCTAAATAACATCCATTCTGGCAATGGAAAGGCTTTGCGTTTGGTAATGGATGGGCTGAAAATGCAGGTTTGTAATCCTGGTTTTGTGGAGGCGCGGGATGCAATTTTGGCGGCTGATAGAGCTGATTTTATGGGAGCGCATCAATGTTTGATATGGGAAGTTTTTGCCAAGCGTGGTTTAGGGTACAAGGCAAAACAAGGGCTTTCGGCGAAAACGAATGATGGACAAGAGCATTTTGACCAGAATCCGTATTGCAATAAATCATTGAAATTGGAGAAAATAGCGACTCCAAGTATTTTTGCAGGTCAACAAATTGTTTATAATTTAAAACTTATCAATCACAAAGGCGTGACTGTTACAGGCGTAACCGTGTATGACACGATAGCAAATAATACAACTTATGTAATCAATTCTGGGGGTACTTTAAATGGTAATGTGGTTGTTTTCAATAATTTAAACATTAATAATGGTGATACTTTGAATTTGACTTACAAGGTTCTAAGCGGCGGAAATCGTTGTTCAGGGCTATCTTTTGAGGAGCGTTTTGAAAATGGGGATACGCGTTGGCAAGCTGAAATCTTAAAAGGAACGGCGACAGATGGTTTTCAAATACAACAAAATGTTGGTGTGAATGCATCTCGTGGTTGGTCGTTGCAATATCAACAGCGCACAGGTGTTATTGATGTGGTGCGGCGGTTGATTACGCCGATTCGAGTGATTGGGACAAATCCTGTGTTGCGTTTTGAACATAAATATGGTACAGAAGTCGCAAATGATGGTGGAATTGTACAAATTTCGACCGATAATGGCGTGATTTGGCAAGATTTGAGCGACAAAATGTTTCAAAATCCATATCGAGGCTCAATTGACCCGCGTACTTTTGACATGGCAACGAAAGCATTTTGGGGCAATAATCCCAATTATCAACCAACGTATATTGATTTGTCGGCATATCGAAATCAAGATATTTTAGTGCGTTTTCGGTTTGCAACGGATACTTTGCATGAAGGGACAGGTTGGCAAATAGATAATATATTGTTGTTGGATTTGTTTACTTACAAAACGGGTGCGATTGCGGTTTCGGCACAACGGGATACGGCAAAGGCAACTCTGCCTTATCGGGGAACTGTTGTGGAGCCATTACTTTGTACGGGTGTTAATGATTTGAATATGAATGATTTAAATATTAATATTTATCCGAATCCTGCTACTGAAACGACTTTTATTCATTTCGATAAGCCTGTAACAGGACAATTACAAGTTGTAGATATTACAGGGAAAATTATTTTTGTATCCAATTTGAAAGCGAGTTTTGGAGCATCTATTTCGGTTGAAAATTGGGCGAAAGGTGCGTATTTTGCAACTATTCAAACGGATTCTATGCGTAAAACATTGAAAATCATTGTTTTTTGAATGATGAATCAGGGTGAAAGAAAGAAAAAGGTTAGAATCTGAAAAAGGATCTTTTCCCGTAGATTTTCGCCGATTCGGATTCTTAGAACCTTTATTCTGCGGGAAAAAATCGCTCCTTTTCTATGCTGTCCGTTTCGGAAACGCCTTCTTAAACCATTGATTTTCAAGCAGTTGTCAATGAAATAAAAAAGGAATTAAGAACATCTGTCCTTAATTCCTTTTTTTCCTTGCTTTCTAATTCATCTAACTCATTAGAAATTAGGACAATACACATTCCGTTTTATGTTGCCACAAATTTTGTACAACAATGAAAATTCAAAAGCTCCATTTGAATGGCTTGCAGGACGCAAAGATGATACATTCAAATCATAACTAAAACCAATACTAAATTGGTTATAATCAAATTTCGTGGAAGCAATCAACGCATCCATCAAAATCCCGCCTGAACTTTTATTATCCGCGCTCGTTTTGTTCGACAGCCGCGACCACAATCCAAATTGAATCGCTTCTTCGGTCGTCTTCATGCTGCCCAATAAAAATTTCAAACTGGTACCCACATTTGTTTGAAAAGAAGGTCCTTGTAAGAAAATCACAGCTCCTGGAATCAAACCAATGCGGTCTGCCATTTGGAATTCCGCGCCCCCGTGAATGGTGAATTTACTGTACAAACCAATAAATTTATCACCTGTAAACGATTGATTTGCACGGTTAATGTGGTGATATGCCCCCCCGACAAACCAATTCGTATTAGCGTTAATCACGGAAAACCACATCAATCCCGCAGCGACTTCGGGATAAATATATTGGTCTCGCGTGAAAATACCTGTTTCGCCACTGAGCAAATTCGGGTCGAATGAACCGTTATTATTTTGCAAACCCCAACGCGCTTGCGTATAATCAATGCCTCGTTGCGCGACACCGACATCCACGCCCATCACCAAATAGGAGGCTTGATGACGACCACCCGCCATTTTTTTACTGTACGAAAAATTGCCATGTATTTGCGTCAACCGCAAATTTAAGGAACCCGCTTGGTCATTCCAGATGGAGCCGCCAAAGCCCATGTAGTCATAACGACCCACACCAATGCGTTGATCGTATGAAACATTGCCCGTATTGAAGGCTTTGTCCCTCAAAACGGATGCCCATTGATTGCGATAATTGGCAGAAATGCGTTGATTGCAATTCATTACCCCTGTCAAAGCAGGATTGAGGTGCAGTGGTGCCTGATAAAACTGCGAAAAGTGAATGTCTTGGGCATTCGCTTCCGAAAAGCCCGACATACACGCGGCGATAAGGAGTAATCCGATTCGGTTCATGAATGTTTCTCTTATGTGATTTTGGATTTTTTTTTGGACTTGTCTTTACTAAATTTTAGAATTTAACTTCGCTTTAACGTTGTGTTTTTGAGTTTTATTTTGTAATGATGACATTTAAGCGCGTCATTTTGAGCGCGACTCCGTATTTGAATACCATAAAGTGATTTTGGAAGCCTTTATTAGACCGTTTTAACCAAAATTATTTGCAAATATGAAAACTTTCTTTTATTTTTGCTTCCATTCGACTCCAACTAACGAACATTCAAAATTCCATTCTAACTAAAATTAAACGCTCTTTCCATAGTGAGGTATCAAGCGAAAGTCTGATTTCGATTACCAATGCGAATGGACAAATCGTTAAAACTCAAAAGTATTCAATGCTCTCAGCGCAGAATATGGTATCCATAGATTGTAAGGATTTGCCAAATGGCGTTTATTGGGTAACTTTGAAATCAAATCAAACAATGGGTTCCAGTTTATTTATCAAAAACGATTAATGGAATGATGAAGGATAAATGATGGTTCTTCCGCGTTTGGAGCACAAAATAAAAGAGCCATATTCTAAATCGTTGATAATCAACTGTTTGGAAGGTTTTAAACCTTCCAAACGGTGTTGCAGAATGATTTTATTGCATTATTAAAATATTGTAAATCAATGATTTATAAATTTAATTTTTAAACAATTTAATACATTTATCCTTCATCATTACATCAATCTTAATTCTTTTTTCAAAATTTTCCCTGTCGCTGTCATCGGCAACGCGCTCATAAATTGAATGGTTCGCGGATACTTATAGGACGCAATGCGCTCTTTCGTCCATGCAATCAACTCCACTTCCGTCACCGCCGCGCCCGCTTTCAACACCACACAAGCCTTGATTTCCTCCCCAAATTGCGCATTCGGAACGCCAATCACCGCCACAAGCGACACCGCAGGATGTTGAATTATCAATTCTTCCAACTCACGCGGATACACATTCAACCCGCCGCGAATAATCATATCTTTCGTTCGGTCAACGATATAGTAAAAACCATCGTTATCCATAATCGCCACATCCCCAGAGTGTAACCACCCATTTTGAATGGTTTCTGCGGTTGCTTTTGGATTTTTGTAATAGCCTTTCATCACGTTATGACCGCGATACAGCAATTCGCCTTTCTCGCCTGCTGCCGCCGTTTGACCTTTATCATCCACCAATTTCACCTCAACGCCCCAAACAGGTGTGCCAATACTACCCGCTTTGCAACCCACTTCTTTTTGATTGAACGTCACGACAGGCGAACCTTCCGACATGCCATACCCTTCCAAAATCGGCACTTCATATTTCGCCTCGAAACCGTGCAATACTTCTAACGGCAAAGACGCACCACCCGATAAACAAAGGCGCAAATTTTCTTTAATTTGTTCAGGATTGAAACCTTCTTTATTGTAATGCAAAAGTCCCCAAAACATGGTTGGAACACCTGCAAAAATCGTTACTTTTTCTTTTATCATCGCCGATGTGACCGCATCTCCGTCAAAACGAGGAATTAAAACAGCAGTGGCACCCGTTTTCAAACCAGCATTCATCAAAACCGTCATGGCAAAAATGTGGAATAACGGCAATACGATTAATAAGGTGTCGTTTTGCGTCATGTCGGATAACCCAACCGAAATATCGGCGTTGAGTAACAAGTTGGAATGCGAAAGTTCCGCGCCTTTTGGCTTGCCCGTCGTGCCTGAGGTATAAACGATGACAGCCGTATCCGTTTCCTTTGTGCGGACGGTTTCAAAAACAGGCGAATTGCCCACCATGATTTGACCGAGCGTTTTCACGCCTTCAATCGGACTCGGAGCCGCAGGATTTGCGGTCATCACTACAAAATGTTCACATTCGTCCGCCTTCTGGAAACCCGCATAACCCACTTTTGACATCGGCAAATCCGCCGTTCCCTCGAAACATAGATAAACTTTTGCGTCCGAATTCTGCAAATGATAGGTTACTTCATCCTCTTTCAACAAAACACTCAACGGCACAACTGCCGCCCCCGCTTTCAAAATCCCATAATACGCCATTGGAAAAAAAGGCAAATTCGGGCAAGAAAGAGCCACTTTATCGCCTTTTTGAACGCCTAATTTTTGAAGACCTGCCGCAATTTGATTCGCAGCACCATTCATTTGGGCAAAACTCAATCGCGTCGCGCCGAAAATAAAGGCTGTTTTATTCGGATGTTTGCGCGCACCCGATTCCAATAATACACTTAAATTTAACATGAATACTCTTTTTTTTGCTATATACGAAACCTTTTTATTGTCAGATTGCGGCGCAAGATAATCTTTTTTTTGAGAAATAGGATTGATTTGCAAAAAAATTATTTTTGATTGGCAAATCATTGGTCTGAATGTGGCATATGAACTCGTTCGGAAAGACGGTTTTCAGACCCCAACCATCAAAAAAGTCTCCGAGATCTACAAACAACGTTGGTCGAGTGAAGACTTGCATCAATCGTTAAAGCAAAATACGGCTTTAGAAAAAATGCCTGCCAAAATGGAAAAATCGCAAGCGAATCCTATTTTTGCTTCAATGGTTGCACAAGTCAAACTGGAAATGATCAAATTCGCTACCCGTGAAAATCATTATACCTTGAAACGGAATATTCTGATTCAAGCCTTAAAACAGGCTTGGATTGAAATCGGTAAATTCAAAGAACTGTCCTGTTTAAATTGCAACTAAAATAATTTATAATTCATTGATCATTCAAGAATTGTAAATGATCGTTCAAGAATTGTAAATTTTTTGAAACAGGACAGGTCACGACCTGTCCCTACGATTTTTCGAATGAATAGTAGAGATTACAAGTTATTTTAGCATAAATTAAATTTTAAACAAAAAGACCATCCAACCAAACTTGCACGACCTTTTTGTTTAAAAAAAAATTCATCATTACCACATAATTCAAAAAAAACGTACTATTGCACTTCTTTTTAAG
>JBEEMZ010000227.1:0-8329 GCA_041192405.1 Bacteroidota bacterium
ATCCAGCTTTTCCACCACTAAAATCTATAACTTCACCACAAATAATTAACAATGAGCCAGTTGAATATTATTTATATATAAAAAATTACCGAGAACGATCTCACTGACGCAGCCCCTCGCAGTCGAGCCTTGCGGGTGGGGTTTGCGAGGGGTTGCCGCGCAGTGCTTTGTTGTTAACAGTATTTTTAAATATTATTACCAACCCCATTTAAAACAAAGATGCCCAACAATGGCTTGATTCTTTAAATTTGCTGCCGTTCCAGATACTTTTTGACCGCAATTTGAATCTTTTTTTTGACTTGTTTCCAAGTCATCTTTTTCAACGGATCGGGATCTTTATGTTTTTCGGCATCTTCAAAATAAGCCAGAGCGCGTACCAAATGAAAAATATCGTTCGAAGCATACTTTGCTTTGTAAAAAGCAATCATTTCGGCTAAACTGTACATCTCCAACAATTCTGCAAGATCCCAAAAATCTTTTTTGACACCACGTCGCGCTACAGCACTCAGCTTCATAGCGATAATATCGGGAACGGAGACGAGTCGAACCCCATCCCAAACATCCAAAGGCTCAATGTAAGGATAAGGCAAGACGACCATATCCACTTTAACCTCATTAATGTATAAAAAAAGCATATGCTCACTCTGCGAAGCGATAACGGTCTTTGGAAACGCCGTTAGAATCGCTTGACTGGTTGCATCCACATTAAAGGGTTGCGGGGTAAACAAATCTAAATCCACACTTAAACGATGCCCAAACCGAAGCGACAGATTCGTGCCGCCGACTAAGGCAAACGATTGAAGGATGGGCATGGACATCAACTGCTTTAGTAAGTCCAATGTTTCTCGTTGGATTGTCTGCGTCTGTAACATTTGAATTGCGATGGTTTTAAATTTAGGTACAAACATAAAAAACTTAAGACATCTTTTTTGAGATAACTGGAACGAGTCATTTCGGTTCGAATGACATCCTTGCCATAAAACTTTACAATTTCGATGAAATCGTTCCACAAACCGTAATTCATTACTTTTTCAACAATGTAAAAACGGTCTTTCTCATAGTTGAGACTCTTAAAATCGATGTCCCAAAACACTTGTTTGGATAGATTGGGAATTTTACCTTGAATCATGAGTTACTTTTGATGCAAATTTACACTTTTTTTTTGAATCCAGCAAACACTCCCCAATTTATTTTAAGATTTGAACCTTTGTAGAATCGATTCGCTCTCCATTTCGTATCGCATGATTGCATTTTGGAATATCCTTGCCCCAAATTCCATTCGTACAAATCCAACTTTTCCACTCCGAAAATCCATAATTGAACCACAAATTATTAGCAATAAGCCAGTTGAATATTATGTATATATAAAATATTGTTAACAACGATCGCACTGACGCAACCCACCCGCGTCGAGCCTTTGCGTGGGGTTTGCGCGGGTGGGCTGTCGGCAGTGCCCTTGTTGTCCGCATATTTTTTTAAATATTTATTACTTCCCAAACGGAAAACAAGCACGCAGCCTTTCCGCGACTTTTTACCCAAACGCACTACGAATCTTAACGCTTCGCAAAGATACTTCTTTTTTAATCGCTTGTACTTTTTTTTATAACTTTTTTTTACGCTTTTTAAAAGACTCTAAATCAAGGGCTTAGAAGCAGTTTCGGGACAATACCTTCTTGAGTACTCTCAATGATAAGCCTTTTTATTTAGGTCTATTGTATCGTTTGAAACTTTCATAAATCAATCGGCTTTGCCCTGAATCATCCGAGTGAATGTACGTTTCCAAAACGTCTTTCGTTTTTTGACGGAGCGAATCCATCACCGCAGGAGGAAATTCTCGAAATTTAATGTTTTCTGTTTTCATTCGCTCCAAATATTCTTTGTTTTTTTCTGAATATTGGATGTAAATGCGCTCATGATACGGCTCAATGGTATATTTGATAATCGCTCGGGTTTCGGGATCTAACGATTCCAACGCGCTTTGATTAATCATTAACACATAAATCGAATTAAACGAATGCCATGTATCGTAATAGTACTTCCCAATCTGATGCAATCCTAACTGGTAATCATCATACGCTCCCGTAAATTGAGCCGCACGTTCGCGCTCGCGGTCGTCATTCAAAAACGAATAAATTTCGCTCGGCAAACAGACTTTGATTCGCGCCCCATATTGCTGCAAAACATCCCCGCCCAAACCACTCATTCGAATCCATAAGTCCTTAAAATCACTGGTCGAACGAATTTCTCGATTGTACCACCCACTTTTTTGAGGACCCGTTTGACCGCACGGAAACGGTTTCAATCCATGAGGAGCATAAAGTTGTTCCCAAAAGTGGAGTCCTTCCGCCCGAAGCCATCGAGTCGATTCTTCCGAAGTCATCCCAAAAGGAATGGAGCTAAAGAACAGGTTCCCTTTGATTTCCGTTTTCCAATAAGCGGAACTGGTATGCAGCAGTTGAATTTGGTTGCTTTTAACTTCGCTCAAATAATCGGACAGTTTGCTTCGCGGCGTTTCGTCCCATTCAATGATCAATTTCTTTTGCAAGCGTTCATTCAGCGTACTCACTAAATGGCGAATTTCTTCTTGCAAGATTAAATTTTCTTTACTCCATGTCATACTGATTTTCCAAACAGGGATAATCGGAGGCATGGGCTGCGGAGTCGGGCTCGGGGTGATTGCAGGATAAATAACTTCATTGATTTGCACGAATTCAAATCTCCTGCTGGAAACCCAGTGAAACGCTTTGATTTGGCGCGTTTGCGGTCTGGGTAAATGGTATTCCAAAAGACTTTGGCTCGCAGGACATTTGACACGGTATACTCCAATATCCGATTGGACTTCCACTTCAAAATCCCCACCTTTAATCACCTCTGTATTCCATTTGAAGTAGAGCACATTGTCTCTTCGTTCCATGTCACAGATTTTGGTTCCCGATTGTGCCGCACTCGTGGAGACGACTCCTAAAATAGAAAAATAGTAGAGTATTTTTTTAAACATGTCGTTTCGATTCCTTTTTACACGACATTGGGTCCTCATTTTGTTTCGGCTGCCACACGATTGTAGGACTTATTTGCCCTCAAATCCTTTTCCGGGAGTGCCTTTTGCACCATCCCTGCTTCCAATTCTATTCGTACCAATCCAACTTTTCCACTACGAAAATCCACAATCCTACCACAACTCCTTGACTGAAAGTCAGTTCTATATTATTTATATATAAAAAATTGCGGACAACGATGGCACTGACGCATTGCCCCGCGCCGTCGAGCCTTTGCGTGGGGTTGCGGCGCGGGGTTGTCGTGCAGTGCTCTTGTTGTCGGTAGTTTTTTTAATATATATTTACTCTACAATGAACATCCGCTTCGTCTCCTTAAATGCTTCGGACTCTAAACGATAAAAATAAATCCCTGTTGACAAACCGTTCAAGTCAACTGTAATCGTATGCAATCCTGGTGAAAAAGCATCCGCCAACACCCTTCTGACCTTAATACCTGCCAAATTATACACGTCTAACTGCACTTTAGAACTGGATTCAGCCAAATAGAAATCAATTTGGGTCGTTCCCGAACTTGGATTCGGGCGATTTTGTCCTAACCAATTTGGTTGCGTGGGTATGGGTTCGACATTGACTCTACCTGTAGAGGCTTCCGCAATGGGGGATTTTGTTTCAATATTGCCCACATAATCGCGTGCACGAACGTAAAAATCATAGATACGACCTCTTGTACCGATAAATTGCGCCGAATCGCTACTGGTATTGGCGATCCACTCCATAAAGGGACTTCCATTTTCCGACACATAAACGGTATAATCCAGTATCCCTGCATGCGGGTCAACACCCGCCCAATGAATCGTAAATACGGTATCGCGTAAGGTACGAGCAATCCGATTGACGCGGCTCACAGGCGGTACCCGATCTACGGTATTCGTCCAAATAGGCGTAACAATGGCTGGATTGACATCAAAAATAATATCCGCTTTATTGCGAATCGTGGTCAGATGTGGTAATCCTGTCCGTAAACGAATGGTATAACCGACTTTGCCTTCGCCTTCGGGTTTGCGGCGATTGGGCGGTAAAAATCCATCATTAATATTTTGAGTCAAATCCATCGTGCGCGGGTCAAACGAACGGAAACTCCATTGGACAATCCCTGTCAAGGTATCCAAATCGCCCGAAATACGCAAAATAATATTTTTACGCGGACGCATATCTAGATCCCGTACAAACGATTTACTTATATTATTAACCAAATACACGCTATCCCCAAATCCAAACTCCGTAAATTTAAAAGTTCGTAAATCAAATTTGGTTGCGTCTAATGTGTCCACAATAAATACTTCACTCGCAGGAGCCGTTGCAGAATCTGCATTTTCGTAGTAAATGGTGAAGGGCATTAGACCTTCTCCACTGACACAATTCAACGCATTAATGCCTTTGGGTCCTTCTTTTAAATTCGGATCCATAGATTGAACTACGGTAATTGGGGTGCGCTTTTTAGGCGGATTGGGCGGCGGAAAACACTCCATTGCTATTTTCCGAAGCGTTACTTCCCCAGGTATTACATCTGCCCATCCTGGTTTACCTGTTTTGAAAAGCGTTTTTATCGTATTCCATGTCCCTTTGGCTGCTTTCGCAGCACTGCCAACTCCAAAACAAGTTGCTCCCGTAGAAATGAGTCCGACTGTAAAATCGTATGGACTAAAATCATTTGGATCCTCAATCCCTTTGACAACATCACAAATAACACCTCGTGCTCCGCCAACACATCCAACAATAGGGACAAAACTGCCTAAAACATCTCCTAAACCATTAATCACTTCATTCAAACATTTGTTCGCAAAAGGCTCGCAAATCGAACTTGGGCTTCTGAAATTAATACCATGCTGGGATAATAACGTGGAATCCATTACAGGATTCCCAACAATTGCTTCTAAGCCAATCGGCAAATTATTTAAAGATTTGATTTTCAAATTGATATCATAAACTTGTCCTGCAGCTAAGTAAGGAATTAAGATCACCGCTATTTTCATGGAGTCATTCGTAGCCGAATCTTTCACTAAGTAGAACCGACTCACGGACAAAAACGAATCTCTCATCCCACGGCTATAAATCGTATCCTTCATCTGATTTAAAATTCGAGGCATTTTATCGCCTTGCACGGTAATTAAAACAGGTACTGCAAATCCAGCTACATTGCCTTTATTCGAAATAGAAACTTTGTAATCAAACTCTCTACCGATTAAAATACTATTCGGTCCTGATATGTCCACATCGGGTCTAAAAGTACCTCTAAGTTCTATGGTAAAGGCATTTGGCAAGATTAAGGTATCATTCGCATTGGTGACGACTCGCAGCGTGTAAATACCTGTCGGTGCATTTGTAAACTTAAAATTTGCTTTCAGATGCGTATTATTTAGATAAAAACTGCTGTCCACTGAAAGCACGGTCGTACCTTGAAATAATTCTATTTTAGAAGGATTGGTAAATCCAAATCCTTCAATAGAGACAATACAATATCCTGTATTCGTAGAACGATTCGGCAATAGAGTTGTCAGCCCTTTGATTGTTACCGTCTTGCAAACGGAATCGCGCCCACAACCATTCACCGATTTTAGACAAACTTGATAAGTACCAGGAATCGTATAACGATGTGCAGGATTGACTTGTAACGTATCCGAACTGCCGTCTCCAAAATCCCATCGCCGCCATCCAACATGACTGGACGAATCTATAAAATAAACCGTATAATCGGTATTACTGGTTCGATATACAAAATTAGCAGTTGCCCCGTAGCTGGTACAGATAGAGAATTTTTGAGTTTCATAGAGTCCCCATTGTCCTTTAGCATCTTGATATCTCAAATTAAGATAATGATCCCCCAAAGGCAATTGGGGAATACTTATCGCATGAGTCAACGTCAAGGAATCGGACGGAGACGCAACACGCAGCGGTATCCCGCGCCCTACGCCAGGGTCTTGGTCTATAAAATATTCTGCAGCTATCATTCGCAGGGTATCTGTAGCAAGCATTGAAGTTACATAAAAGGTTCTATCTTCCAATAATCCCCAGTTGCCCTGATTGTTTTTGCACCGAACTGCTATATGGTGAAACCCAATAGACAGGTTATTTAACGCAATATTCAAAATAAAGCCAATCGAATCACTGCTGTTAAGACCCGAAATAGGCGTTGCACGCCCCATTCCAGGATCTTGGTCTATAAAATATTCGGCAGCAATAATAGTTGCGCTATTCAAATCTGTATTTTGAATAATATAAAAAGTGCGGTCTTCCAAAAGCCCCCATTCATTATCAAGGTTTTTACATCGAATAAAGAGGTGATGAAACCCACTTGAAAGAGATTGAATAGGCACATTCAAAACCAAGCTGATAGAATCGCTATTATTAATGCCTGAAATAGCGGTTGCTTGCCCAATACCAGGGTCTTGGTCAAGAAAGTATTCTGTTGCAACAAGATTCGAGCTATTCAACTGAGTATTTTGAAGGATGTAAAAGGTTCTATCTTCGGAGAGACTCCATTCGCCATCCCTATTTTTGCACCGAACAAACAAGTGATGGAATCCACCTGACAAGGCACTTAAAGGTACATTTAAGATCAAACCAACGGAATCACTATTATTAACACCCGAAATAAGCGTTGCTTGACCCATACCAGGGTCTTCATCTATAAAATATTCTGCTGCAACCACATTGGCACTATTCAATTGGGTATTTGGAAGGATGTAAAAAGTGCGGTCTTCTGAAAGACTCCATTCGCCTTCTTGATTCTTGCACCGAATAAACAAATGATGAAAGCCGCTTGACAACGTATTTAAAGGCACATTCAAGACCAAACCAATTGAATCGCTATTATTTACGCCTGAAATAGGGGTTGCTTGCCCAATACCAGGGTCTTCATCTACAAAATACTCTGCTGCAACAAGATTCGGACGATTCAAGTGTGTACTTTGAATGATATAAAAGGTTCTATCTTCCGAAAGACTCCATTCGCCTTGCTCATTCTTACAACGAATAAACAAATGATGAAAACCACTTGACAAGGTATTTAAAGGAATATTTAAGACCAAACCAATCGAATCGCTGCTATTCACACCCGAAATAGGTGTTGAGAACCCAATACCAGGGTCTTGGTCTATAAAATATTCTGCCGCAATAAGATTGGAATGAGCTAATAGAAGGGCATTGCTCAGATAAAAGGTTCGATCTTCCGCAAAACCCCATTGCTGTTCATTGGTTTTAAAACGAATAAACAAATGATGAAAACCTGTGCTTAAAGTGCTTACGGGTACACTCATCTCTACATTAACAGAATCAACGCCCCCCATAAAACTGAGAGGCGTACCATTTCCAATACCAGGATCTTGATTTAAAAAATATTCACCCGATAAGACCGTTTGACCTATTATTGAAGTCTGAGTTGCCATCAAACACGCACAGATAATCCATAAAATGACTTTTTTCATAGATATCGTATTGAATGTTGTAATTTAGAAAGGTTAATTTCGAGTTTTTGCGGTAATTTTGACATTTAAAGTGCCACCAACTGGAACAACGGTGTTGGTAATATTCATGGATTTAACAATGCCCAATTTAGGTTCGCCTGATAATGGATAAGTCATCGGAGTGGTGCCGCCAAACATGCCGATGTCGGTTCCGTCGGTTCCAATGTTGCGTCCTGGCGAACTGGCTTGAAGTCTAAAATCTAAATTGTAATTAAATTGAGTAACTCCTGACAAACTGGTGTTGAATAAAGGATTTTGATTAATAAGATTGGTATTCCCAACGGTGTTAGCTGTACCTCCAACAAAAGTATTGTTACTTGAAGAAAAAGTAAGATTGTTATTAAAACTATTTGTATTAATTTCAGTAGTAGCCGTACTTAAAAAAGGGGAAATCCCATAGAAAATATTATTGGTCACAATTGCATTTTTTAAACTCGCAAACGCATAAAGGTTCGTACTTCCACTTATGTTTGCAAATAGATTGTTTGTCAAGACGCAAGAAGTTGTTGCATTCAAAGTGTAATAAGAACTCAAAAATAAATTATTTTTGACAATGCAAACATTTATCGTAGAGGCAGAAAAAGCTCTTATGATATTGTGTTCGATAAGCCAATTATTTCCATAAGGGCTGATATTCAATTTTTTATAATTGAACCATTTGCGTTTTCAACTGCGGTATTAGAAAGAGCGATACTCTCAATTCTGGTGCGTATCGGTCTTTCCTTTCTTGGAAAATAGCCCGCCCCAATAATAACCAATCGTTTTTTAACAGTGACCGTACCATAAGTCGTAGCAGAACCATGTACTAAT
>JBEEMZ010000228.1:0-8119 GCA_041192405.1 Bacteroidota bacterium
TATGCGCGTTGTTTCGCTATGCGTACCGATGTACGTGCCAAAAGCCATATAACTTTTTTGACCTATTTGTTTATGATATTGTGGCATACAATACAACAAATTAGGTTGCGAAAGGGTCAGCACGCTCGTCAAATCAAAACCGATTTCCGCAGACCAATGTTTGCTGAAACCGTAAGTTGCTGCCGTAAATAAAATATCCGTATTCCGAACATTGCCTTCATTTTTGCGCAGCCCCATCGCTGTTGGAGTCATAATATTGCGATAATAGCTAATATTGCCTTGCCAAAGGGCATCCGTTCTAATGACTGTTGCTGTCAAAGGCTGAATGCGCCGAATTTTATTTCGTTGAACACTCACTTTACCCATCATAGTCGTTTGTATGACCACTTTTTCGGGGTCTGAATCGTCCAAAATGCCAATAAATTGATTATCGTCTTTTGTTTCCACCAGCGTCATATCTTCGCTTAATTTTTCGGTAGGCGGAGCAGACAAAGCAGGTGCATTCAATTTGGGTTCTTTGACGAGTCGAACTGAACGCACTTCCTTCCTATCAAGGGTGATTTTGCCCAACATGGCGGTTCGGAGCGTGATTTTTGAATCCGTTTCTTCCAATAACTCACCTTCAAAACGGTTGCCATCTTGCGCCTCAACGATAACCCAAGCATGTTCCGTATCTGACGGAATTAGAGTAGGCTGCGTCGCAAGGGCAGTTGTCGCGCTTCCTATGAGGCGAATCGTTTGTACAGTCCTTTGTTCAATCGTGACTTTGCCCAGAATTTTGGTCTGCAAAACCACTTTTTCAGTCACATCTTCCAATAATTCACCTTGAAATTCATTTCCATCAAAGGTTTGGACGACGACTTTTTCGCCTTTTTTGCTTTGAGCAGCTGCATTCAGAAAACTGCCGCCAAAAGCAGTTAATAAAATCATGATTTTTAACTTGTTGTTTGCTTGCATGCGGTTGAAGATTTTTTAGTTCTGCCACGAATTTGCACGAATTTTTTATCAATTATTCGTGCAAATTTGTGTAATTCGGGGCAAAAATTAGGATGAAAATACAAAATTAAACTTTATATGCCATTTTAAAAAACTTTTTAATAACTTTGCGCCAAAACCACAGACATTGTGTTGCAACAAAATCGTTTCGCCTTTTCAATCGTATTCATACTCCTCGCAAGTAGCCCTATTTTAAGCCATTATATGGTGTTTGAATTCCAAACCATTCTGGCTTTAATACTGGCTCCGTTTGCGTTTAAACCAAGATACCCGAATCGCTTCCGTCAAAGATACTTCTTTATTTCATTGATTCTATTGATTTTATACTTTTTATGTAGCATAAAAATATTTTATTTATTCGGAGTTGGAACGGCGATACTCGCGATTGTTGAAAACAAACGGGGACAATTAAGTGAGTTACCATTATTATTTTTGTTGCTAATATCTCCTATCTTACATTATGCTATCAATATTTTTACATTTCCAATTCGGTTGAAATTCAGCGATTGGAGTGGTAAAATATTACAATTTGCAGGCATGCCAATCCGCGTTTCGGGCAATTTTTTTGAATGGACGACTGCGAATCATCAAACCTTTTCGTTTAGTGTAGATACTGCTTGCATCGGTTTAAACTTGATGCATACAGGATTGACAGCACTTGGCTTGTGGTTAGGTTTCTCCGAAAATCAATTCAAAAAACGGTTGCCACTCCACACTATCATTGCATTATTTTTGATAACTATATTTTTATTATTGATAGCCAATTTATTACGCATTACATTATTAGTTTATTTTCGTTCCATGCCGCATACATGGAGCCATGAACTTTTAGGATTAAGTTGTCTAATGATTTATGTACTGGTGCCCTTGTATTTTTTAATCCCTTATGTGTATCAAAAAATAGGCGTTTCATTATTAGCCGATGTTACAAATGCGGTCTCAACGAGTCCAAAATTTTGGGACATTGGTTTAATTGGAATCATTTTAAGCGCGAACTTATGGACAAAGCCCATTCAACAAGATTTCAAAACAAAAAATCTTATCTTAAACGATTTCAAAAAGGAAATTGTGGAAGATAATGTTGTTAAATTTACGAATGATTCGATTTTAATCTACATCAAACCGCCCGCTCGATTTTGGGGTAGTGACCATTCACCAACGATTTGTTGGGCGGGTAGTGGGTTTGAATTCACCAAAATACAACCGATTCAAATCGAAAAGCACGAAATATACACAGGCATTTTGCAAAAAGATTCTATCCTTTTGCACACCGCTTGGTGGTATGACAATGGTTTAGACAAAACAATTGAACAAAGTCGTTGGCGTTTGCAGGCTGCACGAGGTCGTGAAGGCTACCGACTCATCAATATTACCACCAAAGATACGGCTTTATTGCGCAAGCAATGTATCCATTTTTTAAAACAAAACTTATGGATTTCGATTCCTACGGAATGACAAGTTTTTTTGTCATTCCGTAGAAAACAAATTCACTATGTCACATTCTGTATTTTATTGGGTCACGCAAACAAACAAAATTTGTTATACAGCATAGAAAAAATTATTAATTCCAAATTTATGAAAAAAACGGTTTTTTGTTTTTTAATGTCAAGTTTTTTGACAAATTTAACATTCTCACAAGATGTATCATCTCCGTTGGGAAATGAGCAAACTCAACACATTATAGATCGTTTGGATATTAAAACAGGTATTCCAGCGACGTTTCATACCGTTCAAAAACCTTATACGCGTAAAGCCGTTACACAACACGCGCTCCATTTAGATACGGCAGCAAATGCAGCTTTATCAGCATTGGATAGAGCTGATTTACATTACATTTCTAACGATAATGCGGAATATATTGCCGCGCCAGAGTTTTCCACCACATTGACGGGCCCGCGTGAACCGCAACCACCCAGCATTTTGAATATCAAAGGACAGCCCTTTTACAAATACTTTTATAAAACACCTGCCAATGCGTACGAATTTGATAGCAAATATTTTAAACTCAAAATCAATCCTATGTTGATTTTCAAGGTTGGCAAAAGTCAAGGTGAAGCAGAGTTGCCGTTTGAAAATCGGCGCGGTATCGAAGCGCGAGGCAGCATAGATGATAGAATTTATTTTTATACGAATTTAATTGAAAGTCAATCGCGCTTTTCTAATTACGTCACCGAAAACATTCGAAAATATGATTATGTACCAGGTTCAGGATTCTATAAAGACTATCCAAATGGTTTTTTGAGTGGTAAAAACGCTTTTGATTACCTCATGGCAGAAGGCTATATTGGTTTCAATGTAACCAAACACGTTGGCGTACAATTTGGACATGGTAAAAATTTTATAGGTGATGGCTATCGTTCCCTTTTTCTATCGGATAATGCAGACAATTATTTGTATCTAAAACTCAATACAAATATTTGGAAATTTAGTTATCAAAATATTTTTGCAGAAATTGGCATTGATAATAATGTTTTTAATGCTCCCAACGGTTTGTATGGTAAAAAATATTTTGCGGCACATCATTTAAGTTTTAGGCTTTTAAAAGATATACAAATTGGTCTATTTGAATCTATTGTGTTTTCGAGACCCAATCATTTTGAGTTTCAATATTTGAATCCTGTTATTTTTTATCGAAGTGCAGAGCATCATATTGGAAGTCCTGATAATGCAATGGTTGGCATTGATGGGAAATGGAATCTTTTTAAACGTTTTTCATTGTATGGACAATTTATGTTAGATGAGTTGCATTTTAAAAGCCTTATTTCGCAAAATAGTAGTTGGGCAAATAAATATGGCATTCAAGCAGGCGTGAAATATGTAGATGTATTGGGCATTGACCATTTGGATGGACAAGCCGAATATAATTTGGTGCGCCCGTTCACCTACACGCATTATGACAGTGCTTCCAATTATACACACCGTTCGCAACCTTTGGCACATCCGTTAGGAGCGAATTTTACGGAATTGATTTTAAAATTGAGGTATCAACCTATCCACAAATTCGTAATGGAGGGGCGCGTGATTCGGGCAAAGGTGGGCGAAGAATTGAATGACGGCAAAGCGTATGGCAATGATATTCGATTGTTGTATCAATTGCGGGTTTCGGATACCGCGCCCCTGTATCAAGGCAACTTGGCAACCATCACAAGTCTCGCTTTTGATGCAAGTTATCAATTGTACCACAATATTTTTTTAGATTTTAACGCATTATTGCGACAAAAAAATTCAATAGATGCTACTCGGAACCAACGAACTTTGTATTTTGGCGGCGGTATTAGAATCAATATGCGTCAACGGCGCATGGATTTTTAAAGAAGGGCATGTCGAATGATAGGTAATGAGGAATTATGAATGATAAATGATGAATAGTTAACTCCTAAGTAATTGATTATCAATTGCTTGCAAATAAATTATTCATCATTTATCATTCATCATTAAACATTAAACATTTGTCATTGTCGCAGCTAAATGACGATGAATTACTTAAAGCATCACAGGTATTGGAAGTATTGTATGATTTTGATGGGCAGTGTAGCGGTGTTTGCTAATGCGACTGCGCAACAAATCCATCATTTTACGCCTCAAATTTTGGAGGCAAAATATTTAGGTGAAAGCCGTCCTTGGGCGGATTTGCCCGAAGCGGCAGTTGCTAATCCTTTTGCACGAGAGCGTTTTGAAGCAGCCCGAGAACGCGAGCATCAAAAAATGCGTCGTAAAAGGGCTTTTCCCAATGCTGCAAACGCTTTGCCGAAAGGGGCAGACCCTTTGGTGCAACCGTCTCGGCATACTTTGGCACCTTTGGCAACGCTTACGCCCGTAATCAATGTAGAAGGCGTTAGTGACGCGCTTGCGCAAGTGGATCCGCCTGACCCAAGTGGCGAAGCGAGTGAATCGAATTATATCCAAGTGGTCAATGGTGCCAACAATTCGTACTACAAAGTGTTGGATAAGTCGGGTGCAACGGTGCGCAATGCCAGTTCCATGAATCCCTTTTGGGCGAGTTTCCCAAACACTTTGCCAGGCGGCGACCCCTTAATTTTTTATGACCAAGCCGCACAACGTTGGCTTTTAGAAGAATTTGCGGATTCATCTTTCATGTTAGCGATTTCCAGCACCTCGAATCCATTAGGTACTTGGTATGCTTACGAGTTTAAAACACCTGATTTTCCCGATTATCCCAAAATTGGCATTTGGAATGATGGTTATTACATCACGACCAATGAAGCATCTGATAGTATTCCATTATATATTATCAATCGTCAAGATATGTTGAGTCGCGCCGCAATCGCACGAGTGCAACGGATTGGTATTCCTAAATTTGACCCTAGTGGACTCAATGGTATTTGGGAAGTGGCAACGCCTGTGAGTTGGAATGGTTTGCGCCCACCGCCCGTGGGGAGTCCCATGCCGATTATGCGGCTGTATGATGATGCTTGGGGGCAACTGGGTTCGGGTTCGGGCGTGGATAGATTGGAAGTTTGGGGCATTCGGACGGATTGGGCGAATCCGCGCAATACGGTTGCGATTCAAACCAAGTTGCCAACTGCGCCTTTTGATAGTGACATTTTAGATAGAATCCCTGCACCAAACAATTGCGCTATTGAATTGTTTCCTGTTTCGCAAACGTTGATGAATAAAGTGAGTTATCGGAATTTTGGGACGCATGAAAGTATGGTTATGAATCATTTAGTGGATGTGGATGGCAATAATCGGTCGGGAGAACGTTGGTACGAATTGCGCCGAAGTAATGGCAGCAATTGGACGATTTATCAACAAGGAACGGTTTCACAAGATGCTGTAAATCATCGTTTTATGGGCAATATTGCACAAAATGCACAGGGCGATATGATTTTAGCGTACAGTGTTTCGGGGCCCAATCTAAAGCCGAGTTTGCGCATCACGGGACGTAAAGCGAATGATTTTTTAGGAACGATGCCGATTCCAGAAGTCGAATTTGCGTCAGGTATAGGCTGTGCAAATGTGAATAGATGGGGCGATTACTCCCATGCTTGCGTAGATCCTTCGGATAGTACGAATTTTTGGTTTACAGGACAATACATGAAATCTGCAAATGTTTGGACGACCCGTATTGTTTCTTTTAGAATGATAGGTGTTGCGGGTGCGGATGATCTCAATGCAGGATTATCACTACATATTACACCAAATCCTTTTGTACAATTCGTTGATATAAAAGTAGTTAGCGATAATGTTTTGGGTGAATTAACGTATCAAATCATTAATTCGTTCGGTCAAATATTGCAAACGGGCGACCTTCAATCAGACGGCATCACGCAACGCGCAACCATAGAAGTGCCTTTTGCATCGGGTCTCTATTGGGTACGCGTGTTGGGTGAAGGGATTTCAAAAACGGCAAAAATTGTTAAACAATAATTGCAAATATAGAGGGACGTAGAGGACATTGATTTATAAGCATATCAAGGCTGTTTCATTTTTTTCGCAGATTTCGCAGAATGAAGGTTCTAAAAATCCGAATCTGCGAAAAGCTGCGGAAAAAAATGAAACAGCCTATCAAAACGGTTTATCTATATCGCTATATGTTTGCAATCATAAAAAAAACGCATGAATAAATTATTAATAATCATTGGTTTAGCTCTTTTCAAGCATAGCCAATTACTTGCCATTCAACCTTCAAAAGCCGATACTTGTAAAATTCCGAATATTTTTACGCCCAATGGAGACGGTGTAAATGATACATTTGTCATACCTTGCATCAATTTAGCAGACAATCGCAGTGAAATGCTGATTTTTAACGAATGGGGCGATGAATTGTATCGTGCGATACCGTATAGCAATAGTTGGGATGGCACGTTTCATCAAAAACCATTGCCCGACGGCACCTATTATTATTGTTTCCGCAATGGCAACAATTTAGAATTTCAAAAAGGATTTATAACTTTATATCGTTGAAGTTGGTTGGTTAGTTGGTTGGTTCGTTCGTTAGTTAATTAGTTGATTATGTAAAATATTGATAATCAACTAACTAACGAACCAACGAACCAACCAACTAACTAATTTTAAAACTAAAACAATGCAGCGTAATCGCATCATTTCCATTATTTTTGGGCTGATTTGCACACAAGGTATTGCGCAACAAGAAGCGCAACTGACGCAATTCATGTATCACCGTATGGCGTACAACCCTGCGTATGCGGGTGCGAGCGATGCGCCACAATTATCTGCTGCCACTCGGCAACAATGGATTGGCTTTAACGGTGCGCCATCTACTCAACTATTGACTTTTGATATGCCCTTTTTGAGCAAACGCTTGGGAATCGGTTTGAATTTGAACAATCAAATTAAAGGGTTGGAAAGTAAACAAACCATTGGTTTAGCGTGGTCTTACGCATTAGCGAAAACGAATAATTGGTCGGTTCGAGGCGGATTACAGATGTCTATGCGTCGGTATGGCATGGATTTTAAACAAGCATTTATGACTACGCCGATTGCAGAAGATTATTCAGTGGGTCAAAATTTTGAAACGCAATGGGTTGGTAATTTTGGAGGTGGTTTATATGCGACATGGCACGATTGGTATTTGGGTATTGCAGTGCCAGCTTTGTATCAAAATGTGATTGGAATCATTAAAAATGCTCCAACTCCGATTGTGGCAACAGAACAGCGACATTTATTTGGGATGGGTGGTTTTTCAGTGCCATTGAGCGATAAATTGGTGGCAAAATGCAACGGTTTATTCAAATATGCCGTTAATTCGACTTGGACAATAGATGCCAATACCAATTTTGTTTATGATGAACAATTAACCGTTGGTTTGACCTATCGAACAGGTCAGAAAACATGGTCGCGTTTTCCCGAATCTATTGATATACTGTTGTTTATGAATCTAAATAAACATTTAAGTTTAGGTGTTTCGTATGATGTGGTGCTTTCGCCGATGGCGGCGCAACAAAAAGGTAGTTTAGAAATGTCCATGTTCTATCATTGGAAGAAACCGATTTTGCAATTGAGTAATCCGCGAGGTTTTTTTTGATTAGTTAGTTGGTTGGTTATACTTCGCATTGGATGGTTTTGTGATTTTGGAAAAAAAAGCATCTCTCTCCACCCCGCCCGTTCTCAAGCCGAACGGTTGCTTGGCGAAATCCCA
>JBEEMZ010000229.1:0-8114 GCA_041192405.1 Bacteroidota bacterium
CTTGGGCATGGTGGCCGAGAAGAACAGGCTCTGGCGCTTCTTCGGCAGCAGCTGATCCTCGATCGGACACAAGGCAACCTCATGACAGTGAACGGGAACCTCAATGCCAAGATCAGTAACAATGGCTCGAACTTGTTGATCTCTAGGTTCACGATCAGATGCATGTGAAATCTGGTCAAGATGTGTCCCAACAACATGGATTACACAACAATTAAATGGCAGTGCATATACTAAAGGAACAACGCTATCAAATTTATTATCAAACAAATTCAAATTTATTTTAATGGCTAATCGCCTGATACCGTTCATTTTATTCCTCATTACGTTGGCTGTCAACATTTCAATGCCCCTTTTTCGCGTCTATGCGCAGCACGCAGGATTCGGCAACGGCATGACGGCACTCGTTTTTGCCACTTACGTAACAGGTATGTTACCTTGTTTTGTGTTTTTGGGCGGACTTTCGGATGTCGTTGGACGCAAACCCGTATTAATTTTAAGTTTAATGTCATCTATTTTATCCATCGCCATTATTACGATTTTTCCAAATGCGTATGCTTTATTTTTCGCCCGTTTTTTTCAAGGCATCGCGTTAGGATTGAGCATGGGGACAGGCACAGCCTACTTAACAGAAGTCTTACAAGCAAAAAACACACCCGATGCACCCACAATAGCCGCAAATGCGGCTTCTTTATCCACTGCACTCGGCTTCGGGGGCGGCGCGTTAATCACCACAATTGTCTTACTTATTCATTTTACAGAAACACCTGTAAGTTATCACATTGCATTGATAATCACTATAATAGGGTTGATACTTAGTTTTAATTTACCTAATTTGAAACCAATTGGTGGCACGTCTATTCGCTTACCATATTATCCAAAAGGCTCATTTGAAATCAATTTAGCGATTGGAATTTGTTGGGCAGTCGTGGGCGTAGTCATCGCAATCGTGCCGACACAATTAGCAAAATTTAATTTGACAGCCTATTCAGGTTTTTGTTTGGTGCTAATAAATTATACAGGTGCATTTTTGCAACCCTTTATCAAAAATCGGGTTGAACCAATGAATTGTTTGAAAATAGGTTTTTTTTTAATACCTATTGGCTTCATAATCATGTATTTAGGTTGCGTTCAAGGGGTTCTGGCATTGGTACTTTTGGGAACATCTTGTATTGGAGCCGCCGCGTATGGATTCACCTATTTGGGCGGATTGGCGTTGATAGCCAATTTGAGTGGGGCGCAACGCGCACGCGGCGTAGCAGGATTTATGTTTATTGGCTATATCGGATTTGGTGTACCGAGTGTTTTTTTGGGATTTTTGGCAGATAAGTTTGGGATTTTAGCGGCATTAGGTATCTTTGGCGCAATAATCACCTTGTTAAGTATGTGGCTCGCTTGGAAACTCAAATCTTAACGCAAATCATTAATAATCAATCTTTTAAAAATGGATGAAAAATTCAAACTATGGTTAAAGCGCGTCGGAGTGGGCGGGTTTTTATTTTTTTTAATCAAAGGATTAGCATGGTGTTACGTGTTTTACGCGGCGGGCAAATGCGCTTCTCAATGATGAATTATAAATGATGAATGATGAATTTTTATAAATTCACCATTCATCATTATTGGTCATTCGCAATTCACGACCTGTTTATGCACTTGTTTTTCAATGATTTTGGCAATATCTTCTAATCTAAATTTGCCCGAAATTTGTAATAAAACCGTATCGTCTGCGGCTTCATGCACTAAAATCATAATATCTTCAATCAAACCTTCTTTCTCGCGTACCAATACATTCACACGCGATTTTGCATCTCGAACCGTTGCTAAATCTTCAAAATGATCGTTGCGCAAGTCGCTTAACAAGGTTTGCACGGCTTGAAAACGCGCTTTTTGAGCGATTGCATCCTTTTTATCCGTGCCTTCTGCGGGTTCTAAAACGTGAATTCGTAATTTACGAATGCCTTCCACAATCGGCTCCAAGTCCAAACCTTCTAAATCTTCTTTTTTTTCAATTAGGCGATAGCCCGTCCGCACAAGCCAACCCGATAAAGTCAAATTCACTTTTTCGGACATACCCGTAGCACGATGCGCATTAATGAATTGTTCAACACTTTTCTTTTGTGCAATGATTAAAGTATTGAAAATGAATACGTTAAGAATGATTAAAATTGCTTTCATAATGATAATTGTTTGAATTAGATTTTTGGGATTGATTGGATTTTTGGGATTATATTATGTCAGCATCCAAAAAATCCAATCAATCCAAAGCATCCAAGTTTATTTTTTATTTAAATCTTTTAAATGTTCCATGCCTTTCACATCTAATTTATTCGCCAAGCGAGATATTTTAGCCAAATCAATGTTGCCAACAAAACTGATTAAAACAAAATCTTTTTTCCCGCCCACCAATAACAATAATTCTTTAATCACACCATTTGAATCCTCTTTGGTCAAAAAACGAACATTTTCGTCTTTGTCGCGCACGGTCATAAGCACTTCATAATCCGTTGATTTAAAACGAGTTAAGGCTTCTTTGTAATAAACTAATGGAGTCGTTTCCGTCGTGAGAATGTGCAAACTTTTCAAATCTGCCAGAATATTTTTTATTTCTTGGGCATCAGGGTCTTTCAAATCAATCCGCGCAATCATTTGAAACATTTTAGGTGTAATGATTACTTCTGTGAATTTTTCATCACCCGTAAAGTCTTCAAAAAATTTTTGAATGCCATTCTGCGCATTCCCAAACGTCGGCAACAAAACAAAGCAAAAGAGTAATTTAAAAATATGCTTTTTCATAATTAACTGATTTTCAATGAAATATAAAATTTATTTAACCTTATTTAAACTTGTTTTAACCATTTGAATACTTTCTGCCCCTTTATCAGTCCCTCGTTTCATCTTGGAACTCACTAACATCAATGCCGCTTTTGCTTTTTGATAAGCGATTTCGGGCGATTCTTCGGTATCATTCAAATCATTTTTATGAATAACGGCAGCAATGGTTGTATCATTTTGAACAATTTTTTGTTTATTAAACCACCAAAAACTGCCCACTGCCAAAACTAAAATCGCTGCAATTCGACTGATTTTCAATACTTTACGAAAATCAAATGCCACCACTTTTGCTTTTTGCATTTTTTCTGGCAATACAATTTGTTTTTCCATTTTGAAAAAAGCAAATAAAGATTGATAGGTTTTTAAGTCCTCCCCTACCCCATCGCTATTGAAATAAGCGGATAATTGTGCTTCTTCTTCCAACGACGTTTCACCTTCAAAATATTTTTCAATTAAAATTTTTATTTGTTCCGAATTCATTGATTATGAATATTTTATAAATGATTATTTTAAATAATTGTTTATTTCAATCAACTTTTCCCGAACGGTTTGACGCGCTCGAAATAAGTTAATTTTAACTTGTGACATCGGCATTTCTAATTGTTCCACGATTTCGTCATAAGCCAAGCCTTCGATGTCGCGCAAGTGCATGACCATGCGTTGTTTTTCGGGCAGATTTTTCAAAATAAGTCGAATTTGTTGCATCATATCCACTTTTTCGGTTTGTTGATACGGGTTTTCGGAAGGTGCGATGACTTGTCGAAGCCCATCTGCATCTTCAGTTCGCCGATGTTTAGAGCGCAATTTATCCAAAGATAAATTTTTCGCCAACGTCATACACCACGCTTCTGGATTCTTTAAATCATTGATTTCCAATTCTTTATGCCACAATCGAATGCGGATTTCTTGGACAATATCTTCTGCTTCTACCGAATTGCCCGTGATGCGGAGCGAAAACCGATAGAGTTTATCTTGAACATTTTGTATGACTTTTTCCCAATTCATTGTATCATAACGACGATTGGATTTTTCAAAATGTTACAAATAAAAATCGTTTTTTTGGTAAAAAAGAGAAAGTAGGTTAGAATTTGTATCTTTGTGCTTGTTTTTGGCTACGAATTACACGAATTTTCACAAAGGTAATACTGTTATGATACTCATTTGTGAAAATTCGTTTAATTCGTGGCAAGAATTAGTAGCGAATGCCGACTTTTTTGTATATGAAGTGAAGTAACCATACTGGTCCGACTAATAAAAATTGAAGGTCTTCCAAAAAAGAAGGTTTTTTCCCTTCGATTTTGTGCCCGATAAATTGGGCAACCCAAGCAATCGCAAAAATACCAAAGGATATTTTTGCCAAAGTACCCGCATTACTGACGTTCGCAAAAATGGCGTTCACGCCCAAAACCATCGCGCCACAAACGACTATCATACCCAAAAACATATTCATTGACATCCGAAAATAATATAACGATGCAATTATATAAAAAACAGTTGCCCAATTTGTTAATAAACTGCGTTCTGCAAATGGGAACGGGATTGCATACAGCAACCCAAATAAACTGAATACAATGGCGGGCACGCACACCCAATGAATCAATTTATTAGTTGCATTTTGATGGCTTTCGCCATATTTGTCTAAGAGCCAATCAATCTTTTGCATTTTCAATATTTTATTTTTAGAAAAAAGGTGCAAATCGCGTGTAAATTACGCAATAAGAATGAAATGACTATAAAAATATTGTATATTTTTTTTTAAATTTTGAAACTGAATCAGTTAATCAGAAAATGGATAAAAAAATTAAGAAAACATCCGAAATTAAAATTAAAGTGGGGCTAAATGAGGAAAAAATGCCCGTTCAAATGACTTGGAGTTCGTCAGATGACCCACAAGGTGCGCACCCACACGAGTGTAAAGCAATGTTATTAGCATTGTTCGACAAGGATACCAAAGATACTTTGAAAATTGACCTTTGGACAAAAGAAATGCAGGTCAGCGAAATGGACAGATTTTTCTTCCAAACGCTGAAAGGTCTGGCGGATACCTATTATCGCGCCACACAAAACAAAGAGTTAGCAGCCGTTATGCAACAATTTGTAGGTTATTTTGGAGAACAAACCGAAATCATCCCCAAAATGAAGTGATTTCGGGAGGCAGATTTAGGATTTCGGAATATGTAACTTATTGATTATCAATTTTATATTCCGAAATCCAACATCCGAAATCGCTTTATTTACACGCGCCGTCTGTGTATTTTTTGATGCCGTAAGCCTCTGATTCACAAGCGTTGTTGTAGGTTTTGTTGTTACAACCACAAACAGGTTTGTACTCTTGCGGGCAAAATTTAGAACGTTTCGACTCTTGACACGTGCCTTTTGAAGCGGTTGTGCAAGAAGCACTGAATGCAATGATGCCAAATGGCAATACAAATGCGAAAATTGTTTTCAAGAATGCTTGTTTCTTCATAAGAATGAAATGAAATAATTTTAATAAAAGATTTAAAACGCAAAATTGCGTTAATTTCCACAATTGACGCAATTTGTAGTCCAAAAATTGCCTTCATTTTAAAAATTGATGCAATTTTGTGGTTAAATTAAATGTCCCATCCGCATTTTTTTAGTTTGCAAATAAAATTCATTTTCAATTTGCGGTTTAATAACAATCGGAATACGGGCTTCGATTTCAATACCTTGATTTTCTAAAGCATTGATTTTCAATGGATTATTCGTTAACAATCGAATTTTAGGTATATTCAATTGTTTTAACATTTCAATTGCCATTTGATAATTGCGTCCATCTTCTGGAAAACCCAAATGTACATTTGCCGCCGCCGTATCCAAACCAGAATCTTGTAATTGATAAGCTTTTAACTTATTAATCAAGCCAATACCGCGCCCTTCTTGCCTTAAATACAACAAAACGCCCCCTTCCTGACCAATCATTTTCAAAGCTGAGTCCAATTGTTCCCCACAATCACACCGCTTTGAACCAAAAATATCACCCGTCAAACACTCTGAATGCATACGCACTAAGGGCGTTTTCTGTGAATTTCCCGTCGGGTTTTGCGCTACCCATGCCAGATGCGGCATTTTTTCGTCCGCCCGATTCGCAAATGCAATCAGGTTAAAATTGCCGAAAGGAGTCGGAATGACTGCTTCTGCTTGTTTTTTCATCATTTTTGTTTAATTTATAACATAGGCAAAACAAGTAAAAAGTGAAAATGTTTTGTTTTTTAACAAAAAATTGCCCGACGCTGTGTTTCTGTACACAAGGTCGGGCTTGGGGCGACTACTCTTTTGATGTTCTTTTGAATGTTTTTTTCTTGCTCTCAAAGTTGTCATCAATAGTAACGTCTGCTTTTTGTGGCGGTCTCCATTGAACTGATAATGAACGCGCCTGATGCGAATGCCAATGCTGCTGTAAATAAAATGACCATAGCTTTACAAAGAAATTGTGCTTGTGAAACAAATTTTGTTAATTTTTTTTAGTTTGTGCTTTCTACTTCTATATTATTTAGACGTATTTTTGATATTAAAAGATACCTTTTTTTTAAAAAAAATTTGCCGCAAATATAAAAGCCTTTTTCAAAATATACTGCTTTTTGCAAGAAAAACAAAATATAAATTTAACTCCTATAATTAAATCAAATATAAATTTTGTACTCAAAACACGTAATGCCTTGAATTAAAAAAGCCAATACACAATGTAAATGTATTAGCTTTTTTAAAATTAAATTTAAAATATATGTTAAATTGTGTTAATTCAATGTTAATTTTTGCTAATACTTCTGAAAAGTAATACCATTGAAAGAATAGCAGTTGTCTTAGATAAAATGTCTGCCACCGTTTTATTCCAATCAACCGTATCTTTATCTTTATCTTTGTCTTTTGGCTTCACCTCTGCATAACCCACATTAATAACGCTCCCTTTTTGCACTTGAGGATAAATCTTGAACAATCCATAATCTTTGGTTTTGCGCAACTGCCCACTTGGATGCCGCACCGTAATCAAACGTTTTCGACCATCCTTATTTACACCTGCTGCATACCTCTCTACATAATAATAGGCTGATTTGCTACCCACAAAAGCAACATTAATTTTGCCCGAGGCAGCAATCTTATCTTGATATTCTTCGTAAGCCTTTGTTGCTCCAATAATCGTTACATAATCTTTCGATTTAGGAATTTCAATCACATCTCCTTCACGGATTGGCAAATCAAAAGACGCTAATTTACCATTTGCCAATTTTTTAGGCGTTAAAATGATGTAACCTAAATTTTCTTCATTTCTAAAAAGCGTCGCACCTTCTGGAAAAGCTTCCGTCGTGTAACTACCTGCTCGGATGATGACATCACCAACCGTTTCATTTTCTTTCAAAAGGGCATACTCTCCTGGATAATTGACCTCTCCATTAATCGTCACAAAGCGTTGCAAATGAAATTTCGGAATGGTACGCACCACAATTTGGTCATAAGGTCTGAGTTTAAAATCAGCATCTCCTGAAGTCACTTTCAAATCTCTATCAATTGTAACGGTTGCTGCTGATGCTGTTATCTTTTTGCTTAAATCTACTCTAAAAACTTCTACTTTCCCCAAATCCGCCTCCATACGAACACCACCTGACATCGTTAAAACATCTTTCAAAGTCAAAGTTTCGTCATATTGATACTCTCCTGGCTGTCTTACTGCGCCCGACACCTTAATATTCGCTGCATCTGTATAAGTCAATTTAGAAAAAATGCGCAATTCATCATTAGGCATTAAAGTTAAATTTTCAGCTGCTGACGGATTTTGTAGCACTGTATTTATATCATTAATACGAATATATTGAACAATTTTACTATTCGCGGTATCTGGGCGCACAATGTATGCAAAAGGTGTTGCATCAGGTCTCAAACCGCCAGCCATCAAGACTAAATCACTGATTTTCAATGATTTATTGGGGTCGTATGGATATTTAATTCCTGCAAGTGTTCGTACGGCACCGCTAACGGATACACTATCTTTTCGGGTATATCTATCCAATGAAAAGATATATAATTGGTCTTTATCTTGCAAAACGATGTCTTTCTCACCATAAGGTTTTGCCAAAATCTCTTGAATATTGATAAATTCGGTTTTAGAAGTCAAATCTTTATTCACACGGCGCAAATATGCGGCATCCAAACGAGCATCCTTTTTTAAAACCGATTTTTTCAATAATTCACTAATCCGCATGCCCGAAGCAATTTCATATTGTCCTTGCAAATCAACCGCACCAGTTACGGTTGCAAAATTTTCAAAT
>JBEEMZ010000230.1:0-8068 GCA_041192405.1 Bacteroidota bacterium
AAATTTTCAAAACGCGTATGCGACACAGCATGTTCATAATTCGGGGCAAAATCCAAATATTTGTTTTTAGTTTGGAGAAAACCGATGAGCCAAACTAAACCGATGATGCCCGTTAAAACAACATATTTTGTTAATTTGTAATGCACAACCCAATAGTAACCAACGGCTACCACAATGGCAACGTAGGCTGTGCGCGTATATGAAAATTGAATCCCTATCAAAAAGATTAAAAAAAAGAGGGTTAAAAAAAATCTTCTTGTGCTGCCTATCCGCGATTCTTGCCGCATCCAAAAGATGAATGGCGTGAACAATGCCAATAAACACGCGTAATCTACGTGATTCCGAAAATAAGGCTGCATCACATAATTCGATTGTTCAAACGCAAAGCCAGAAGGTACATGTCGCGCCAATGTCAAGACAACTGCGATACTTAATGGCACAAAAACGATCCATGCCAATTTTAATAAATCAACTTTTTGTTTGATTATCCAGCCCGCCATGAAATAAAACGTCGCTACATACCATAATTTCGCTAAAAAAAACTTGACAGAAATGGTGGTTGATTCAGAATGTAAGACGCAAATAAACATCCATCCTACGTGTAGCGTGAGGAAAAGCGTGATAGGATGTTTTAAAAAACGCGATTTTAAAACTTTTTGCGTATTTGTTGCCAATAACAAGATACTTACAAGTAGAAATCCGACCATTAAGGGTTCGTTTGGCAAATTGGTAGCGAACCCGCCTGGCAGTTCGATTTCTAACGAAAAGGGAATGCAACACCAGAGTAAATAATAGACGCTCCGAAAATCAACGATTGTCCAGTAGGTGACGAGGAGTGCGGCGGGGATTAAAATCAACAAAAAGTTTTGAAATGCGATGGCGGCGCAGATACTTAGGGCAGTGATGAGGGCGAATAATTGGAAAGGTATATCTGAAAATTTTATATTTTTAATCATTTTATGCTGTTTTTTTTGAAACACATAGAGACATATGACACATCGTTTTTATACATCATGTATTCTATGTCACTATGTGTTTTAAAAATCTATGTGTGATAGGTCCATATCTGTTTACCTAACTAATTGATTTCCAATCTATATCTTTATATTCGTCTAACAATAATGCGCCAATTGTGCAGAACAAAAACGTAATTAACATGGCTGTTAAAATTAATATAGAACGTTTTGGACGCGATTTTTGAACCGGTATATCTGCAATTTCGGAGATATGTAACGCCGAAATTTGAGCTCCATACGCCGTTTTCAACTGGATAAATCGCTCTTGGTCTAACGATAACTGCTCCCGTCCGCGCTTGTATTTTTGGTAAAACAAGGCAACGCCATTCATACCCTCATTGTAAAGGCTCAAATTCGACATCCCTAATTTCATCTCTGCCTCATACGCGTGAACAGTTGCACGTAATAATGCAAGTGTATCTTTCGACATATCAGGGATTTTCTCTAATTCTGCTAATTTAACTTTG
The DNA here is from genome assembly GCA_041192405.1 of Bacteroidota bacterium. Lineage (GTDB taxonomy): Bacteria > Bacteroidota > Bacteroidia > Chitinophagales > Saprospiraceae > JAAFJT01. Next base: position 1,484 of record JBEEMZ010000230.1, read on the forward strand.
GCAAAAGTATAATTGGAAGTGGCTTGCCCTGTCGTCCGCGTCATCATTTCGGTTTGCCCGTCAAGGTCGTAAACACCATATCGCTTGCGCAAAATAGTTAATGTATCTGATATTTTGGCTAACTCTGTCTCTTTTAATTTAAAATTTTCATCATAAGTACGAATCAATTTTTCTTGCGTTTCCTTGATTTGTCGTTGCGCCATCGCGTCAATTTTCATACGCGCCGAATTCGCCATGTCCGCCGCTAATTTTTTATCTTTATCCTCGACCGAAATCTCAATGGCATTGTTTTTGGTCTTTTGAACCACATATAACTTGCGCAATGTCTCACGGACTTTGAACGGAGCTAACCGATGCGTCGTATCAATTTCATAATGTTTATATAAATCAAATTGTTTTATCAACAGGTCGGCAACGGGTGTGGATTGCGCAATCGTCAAAATGCGGTCATTATCCACTTCAGACCCAAAAAATTCCATATCTTTGGTCGAAAGCCCAAAAATTTGTTCGGGTTTGAACACGTCGGGACTTGCCACATGGAAAACAGTGGTCGCTTGATAGAAATCGTCTAATGTTAAGAACGAAATCAGTGCCGTTCCAAGCCCGACTGCCAAAACGGTGCGCAAAATCGGTCGGCGGCGACGCAAAACGGCGGACACGACTTTTATTAAATTATCTGGTTGCGAAAGTTCAGTCATATTTTTTAATTAGAGTCTGCAAAGGTATTTTTTTTTGTAACAAAATTGAAAAATTTAACGCTGTGTTTAGACATACGAATGATTTTTCAGTAGTTCACTATCCTAAATCGAACTTTCTATCAAAAAAATCTTAAATTTACCCCTAAAATCATTTCAATGAACCAATCAATTATCGAACCTTCCGTTTCAACGGCTTACGACTTGTACGAAACCGTTATCGGTTTGGAAATTCACGTCCAATTAGCCACCAAAAGTAAAGCCTTTTGTAGCGATGATGCGCGTTTTGGCGGTGCGCCGAATACGCATTTATCGGCGATTTCGTTGGCGCATCCAGGTACTTTGCCGCGTCCGAATCGCCGTCATATTGAATTTGCGGTGCGTTTGGGGATGGCTTTGGGCTGCAACATTAAACGCACGTCTTTTTTTGACCGCAAAAATTACTTTTACGCCGATTTGCCGAAAGGCTATCAAATCACGCAAGACCGTCAACCGACTTGCATGGGCGGCGAAATCACGATTCCTGTGGGCAACGATTTTAAAACCATTCGTTTTCATCACATTCATCTTGAAGAAGATGCGGGCAAATCCTTACATGATACCGATTCACGGTTTTCGCACATTGATTTGAATCGGGCGGGCGTGCCGTTATTGGAAATCGTGACCGAACCTGACTTGCGCAGTGGCGAAGAAGTGGATGCGTTGATGACGGCGATGCGACATCTGGTTCGTTGGCTCGACATCAGCGATGGCAATATGGAGGAAGGTTCGATGCGCTGCGACGTGAATATTTCGGTGCGCAAGCGCGGCGCGCCCACTTATGGAACGCGTTGTGAGGTCAAAAATGTGAATTCAATGAAATTTGCACGTCGCGCCGTCGCGTATGAGGTGCGTCGGCAGATAGATTTGTTGGAAAAAGGGGGAAAGGTGATTCAACAAACTTTGAATTTTGACCCGCAAACGGGCATTACAACACCGTTGCGCAGCAAGGAAAATGCACATGATTACCGCTACTTTCCTGACCCTGATTTGGCTCCTGTGGTGCTTTCAGAGGCACTTTTGTCCAAAATCAAGGCGGAAATGCCCATTTTACCTGCTAATTTTAGGAAAAAATTGGTTGAAACCTATCAAATTTCGTTGAAAGATGCTGTGATTTTGACGGAGGAGAAATCTATTGCAATCTATTATGAAAATTTTGTAACGGTTTGCCCTACGGCGTTGCACAAAGCGGCGGCAAATTTGGTGATTCAAAAAATATTGCCATTTGTCCAAACGCATCAAATGGAAATTACGAATTATCCACTTTCCTATACACAACTCATTGATTTATTGCAACTTATAGAATCTGGAAAAATTAATGCGTCATCTGCCTATCAAACCTTGTTGCCTGCATTATTGCAAGAAAACAATATTTCGACAACCGCAATGGCTGAAAACTTAAATTTGTTTCAAAATACAGATTCAAGTTGGTTAGAAGCGTTGATTCAACAGGTGATTGCGCAAAACCCTGATAAAGTAACCGCTTTTCGGAAAGGTAAAAAAGGTTTATCTGCCTTTTTCGTGGGCGAAACCATGAAATTAGCCAAAGGAAAGGCAGACCCGAAAACGTTGAATACATTAGTCAACCGTTTTTTGAATTAAAATCCCGTTTATCGTAGAGATAAGGCATTGCCTTATCTCTACTCTACTCCTAAATAATTGATATCCAATGAATTAGAATCAAATGGACAAACGTTAATGGGTAGCGTTTTTCGTTATTCCATCCATTTAGGATTTATAGTGCAATTCATTGACACAATATTGCACTCCAATTCCGATGCCCTCTATTTTCATAACACTTATAGTTTTGTTTTATAGACAGGATTCGAAACCGATTTTTTTCAAATTTTAGCGTCATAATCGTTTTAACGCCTTCCAAAGAATCATCCAACAACCCTTCTTCAACTAATTTGACTTCTTTCATATTATGGTCAATCTCTTTTTGGGTAATCGTATAGGTGTAATTGTCTTCCACTTCTAAACTTTTAGGTTGGTAAGCGTTCATAATTTCCGTTTCCGTTTTCAAGTTTTTTGTCATAATCGCAACATTCAACTGTTCAATCGTTGTATCGGCGATGGTTTTGAACGTTTCCAAAGGCATTTCGGAGGTCGGAAGCTCAACTTTTGTAGTCATTTTAAGGTTTGTTGTTGTATTTTTTTTTGAATCATCACAAGATAAAAGGACTAAAATGATTGAAATAATTAAAATTTGATATTTCATTTTTTTGATGGATTGATTAAATTAATTTTTAGTTATGCACCGTTATTTTGTTTATCATGCTTTAAAACAATAAGTTATCATTTTTAAAATGCAAAGATAATAGCCCAAAAAACGCTCATACAATAACCGAAATGGTAATTTTTAGTGCTTTTCGAGTTACAAATTCAATTAACTGCGTAAATTTGCAATTCATTCGTAACAATATTTGCTTGTAATTGAAATATTAAAAAAATTATGTTATCCCAACTGACAGAGTATCATAAAATTACAAAACAAAATCCCGCTGCTATCGCCGATTTTTTGGTAAAACTCCAACAAAATGAATTGCCATTTACCTGTAACGAGGAAATTAGACAATGGCTTGAATTAGATCCTGTTTTTTTAAATTTCCTTGCATCCTGCGATAATTCTGCAAGAATGATTCTTAACCAAACAAACTTTCAATTGCTTGCGATTTCAAACAATATAAAATCGGTAACAGGTTTGGATTTACAAATAAAACGCGAAAATGCGTTTAATGATGCTTTGGCAAGCCTTGCCCCGAAGCATTTACTGATGATTGCCCTCGCCATTGAAAATCATGGTTATACGGAACAAGCGAATATGCGTAATTATTCCAATATCATGATTTGCGGATTGACGGTTCGATTGCCCGACGGCAGTAACAATCGGTTGTTGGTACGCGGGGCGCACTATGCGTATAATGCAGATGGCTACCCTCAAATTGCGTTGTTAACGATTGACAAAATTAATTTTATGATGAAAACGGATGATGCGTGGATGCGTGTGACGTATGGTGAGGAGCATGAGAAGGCAGTTGTTTTTTCCTCCGCCACAGCGGAGCAGGTGCGAACCAATATTTTGTCACCCCGCGAATTAGCTGTTTTGAACTGCATTGCGCAAGGGCTGGATTCTAAGACAATTGCAGAAAAATTATATGTGAGTGTGGAGACGGTCGTGAAACATCGTAAAAATATGCTTGCCAAATCGGGTTTATGTGATACAACGGCTTTGATTCAAATTTGTCGCTCTATTGGTATTTTGAGTTGATACATTGGTTATATCAACTAAATTGCGTTATTTTGCATTCATTTTAATTTAAAATGAATACTTAATCATTGAAAATCAATCTTTTATGAATAAATTGATTTTGGGAGATAATCTCGAAATTCTGAAAAAAATGGATTCTGAATCCATTGATTTGATTTATTTAGACCCACCATTTTTTAGCAATCGCAATTATAAAGTGATTTGGGGCGATTCGGGCGAAGTCCGCAGTTTTCAAGATAGGTGGAGCGGGGGTGTTGACCATTACATTGCGTGGCTCAAAGAACGGGTTTCAGAAATGTACCGCCTTTTGAAACCAACAGGTGTCATTTTTTTACATTGCGATTGGCACGCAAACGCACATATCCGTGTATCCATTTTGGATAAAATTTTTGGATATTCCAATTTTATTAGTGAAATTATTTGGAAAAGAGCAACCGCACATAACACTTCTTCCAGAAAATTAAATGTGATAGATAATTTTCATGCGGCAGTGATGCGGTTTGATAAAAACGTTTATGAGCAAAATAAAATCAAGGAAAAACCGATTGGTTATATCATTGCATTCAGTTTCGGCAAAGGCGCGATTCAAGAAGCCGCCCGACTCAAAAATATGGAAAACATTGTCATTCAATTAGTTAGAGTGGAAGATATTGTAGCGATTTCTAAAAAACCGAGTTTGGTCGTGGAAGTGTTGGATATTGGAAAAGATAAAAAAGGATTACAGGAAATGCAATTTAAAGCGGTTGGCAATTCTGAAGCGGGGATTGAATTTTATAGTTGGGATTTTGGTTTTAAAGTGGATATTGGTTTTAAAGCCGAAATTTTATTGGACAAAAAAGGAGAACAAGTCTGGAAATTTAAAGCAGGTGAACACACCATTGCTGCAAAAGTCGTTGATAATGAAGGACTTGAAAATATAGAAATAGTTTATTTGAAAATAAAATAATTGATGTTGAATAAAAATTAGAATCAAATTGAGTAGAGATAGGGCAATGCCCTATCTCTACAATAAACGCAATTTTATTTGGTAGTCAGGTGCCATGCCCTAAAAAACAAAAAGCCATAAGTAACACTTATGACTTTCTGTCTCAAATTCGATATAATTAATCAACTATTCTTTAACCCATTTTTGAGTCATTGCCACTTTGCCGTCAACCCGCAACACAACCATATATAAACCACTATTCAAAGATTCCAAACCTTCAAATGATTGAATATAATTACCTGTATCTTGTTGACCTCCATCTAATTGACGGATGATTTTGCCTTGTAAATCTACTAAATCCAACCGTACTGCCATAACAGATTGTTCTAATTTGTACATCACTTGCACGACATCTGTTCCAGGATTTGGATAAATACCAAAATCTCTAATTTGAACGCCACTGCCGCCATCATCAACGCAATTCGCGCCCCGTGAACGGAAGGAAAGTTCAGCAGTCCAATCACTTGTGCCTGTCGGACAAACCGTTTGCACTTGACAGATATACATTTGACATTGTTGCAATTGTTGAAAAAAACCATAATGCGACAACCGATACAAGGAGTCATACGACCAAACCGCCGCACCCGCCAATTTCCAACGAATGATGGTGTAAGTACCGCCTGATTGCCATGTCAAACTATCCAAAGTGCGGTCATAAGCTAAACCTGTTGGCGCAGAACACGTTGATACACAACCAGTTGTAGTAATTCGAGTGGAAGCCCAATCGCTCATTGCTGTAACTGAAGTTCCACAAGCGCGGCGCACTCGGAAAACGTATGTTTTACAACGCGTTAAACCTGTCAAGCGAGCCAAACTATCTTGAGTGGTTCGGGTCACAATCGAATTCGGCGCATCCGCAGGATAGTATTCTATCACATAAGCAGCACCTGCCATCGAATTCCAAGTCACCAAAGCATTCACTGAATCGCTTGATTGCACGGTCACATTTGTCGGCATCAAACAAGTCGGCGTACAACCGCGTGTTTCAAAACGCACGGGTTCCGTATAAACAGAAACTACGCCATTCGTGCAAACAGATTGAACCTTAACCTGATACGCTTTACAACGAATTAAATTTGTTAAAGTCGTCAAGCCTGCGGTGCTATTCACCGTTACAGTTGTCCAAAGACTATCCGTTGCAATTTTGTATTGAATGCGAAAGTATGCCGCGCCATTTGAATTCCATGAAACGACTGCTAAGGTATCCATCGCAGACACTCGCACATTTGTAGGTAATGCACAAGTCGTTGATACACAACCAGTTGTAGCAAAACGCGCTATGGCACTATATGCATAACTGGTTGCAGAACAGTTGGCGCGCACTCTAAATTGATACATCGTACAAGCCGTCAAACTACCCAATTCCAAACGATTTGTGGTAACACGCACGGTTCTCCAAACAGAATCACGCGGAGCCATCCATTGCACATCGTAAGAAGCGGCACTCGTCGAATCCCAACGCAAAACAGCTACTGTATTTGTGGTCGTAAAACTCAATCGACGCGGCGCAATGCAATACGAAACAGGCGTACAACCTGCCGTCGTGAGCGAGCCAGAAACACTGAACTCACTGTACACACTGAGATCGGAAGAGC
>JBEEMZ010000231.1:0-9752 GCA_041192405.1 Bacteroidota bacterium
ATTTTCTTTTGGAGTCTCTTTCTGCGAAAATCTGCGGAGAAATCTGCGAAATTTGCGGGAAAAAAACATATTACAACTTTAACAACTCAGTAGTGTAGATTATAAATTATAAAAAATAGACAGGTCACGACCTGTCCCTACGATTTGCTGCTATTTCATTTATTTTCATTTAAATCATCATTATGAAATCTTTAAAAATATTGATTTTCGCGTTGTTGCCTACAATGACCGTCGCACAATTAAGTGGCAATTATCAACAAAATTTAGGTAATGGAGCATCTTCGGTTAAGAATCAACCGATTCAAATGAATGTTCCATTAACCGATAATATCATCATATTACAATCGGAAGTATTGTATAATGCAAAGCCACAAAGCTATTTAGCGATTTTTGCGGTGCATCAAGAAGATTCTACCTTGGAAATGACTGACAAATATATGAATCAACGATTGGATTTATTTAAAAACAATTTGTTGAATATGGGCATTGCTTCCAGCCAAATTTTCTTTGATTTCGTCTCGCTCGTACCCAAATATGAGGTGCGCAATGATTCTAAAAAATCTATTGCCAAAAGCAAAAGTTTTAATGAAGTGCCTATTGGTTTTCAATTGAAAAAAAATGTGCATGTATCGTTTACCGACGGACGCTTGATTGACCGCATTATTTCCGCCGCCGCACAAGCTGAAATTTATGATTTGGCAAAAGTGGAGGTGAATTCGTCGGATTTGAAGCGCATTTATGAGGAATTACGGGCTGAAAGTATGAAAATCATCCAAGCAAAAGCTGCTTTATACGCGCCGCTTGGTATCAAAATGTATCCGTTGACGCTTGGCGACCATTTTGAAACTTATTATCCGACCGAAAATTATGAAGATTATACAGCGTTTGTGACGGATTATAATCAGTTGCAAAACAATCGGACGCGACAAGGGAAGTTAAATATTCGGTATGCGAATAAGGAAAAAACGGTTTTTTATAGTCGGCTGCCGTATGATCAATTTGACCAAGTAATTCATCCTGATTTTACAGAGCCACCGATTCAAATTCATTATAAATTGCAAGTGAAATATCAGATTCAAAATACAGAATTGGCGCAAAAAGCGGAAATCGAACGTCAAAAGGCTCTGGAAAGAGAAGAAATCACTCGAAAAGGGAATCTTGAAGTCCAAAAAGCACAGGCTGAACATCCTGCACAAGTTTGTTGCCCACCTAAACAATGATGAATGATGAATGATGAATCAGTATTTTCCAAAGCGGGAACTACTAATAATGAATTTTACAATACATTGATTATCAATATATTGTAAAATTCATCATTCATCATTCATCATTCATCATTTCTAATTCAAATGATAAATCTCAAACGGCACTCGCGCCTGTACACCTTGCATCGTCTGCATCATGCGCACCTGCTCGTAATACGGGTACATCGCGCCTAATTCCGATTTCAACAAAGATTGTTTGGTTTCATTCGTTTTTTTGCCTGTAATTTTATCAATAATTTGCTCAAAAGGTTCTTTCAATTTAGGATATTCGGTCGTGCGATAATCTGATAAACCTGCTTTTGCTGCGGCTGCCGCAATCGCCGCATCCAAATTTCCAATTTTATCTACTAAACCAATTTCAACACCTTTCGTACCCGTCCACACGCGCCCTTGCGCAATTGCATGCACTTGATCCCGCGTCATTTTGCGTCCAGATGCAACCAAATTTAAAAAATTCTCATAAATCGTATCCGTCATACTTTGGAAAATCTTACCTTCTTCGTCTGAAAAATCGCGTACCAAAGTCATTGTTGCAGCATATTTCGTTGTTTTCACGGTGTCGAAATGAATTCCCAACTTTTCGTTTAAAGTTCGCTGAAGACTCGGAATCATCGAAAACACACCAATACTACCTGTAATCGTATTTTTTTCTGCAAAAATCGAATCCGCATGTGCCGCAATAAAGTAGCCGCCACTCGCCGCAACATCTCCAAAAGACGCAATCACAGGCTTACCCGCTTTTTTTGCCATATCTAACTCTCTGAGAATCAGGTCCGAAGCTAATGCGCTACCACCACCCGAGTTCACACGCAACACAATTGCCCGAACATTTTTATCCAAACGCAATTTGCGGATAATCTTCGCATAACGATTACCTTCAATACCACCATCTTCACCTTCGCCGCCCAAAACAATGCTACCTTCTGCGTAAACCACTGCAATTTTATCTTTTGTTTTAGCATCTTTGGTAGCAGGATTGCTTTTACTGTACTCTGCTAAGCCCATACTTGGAATTTTATCGTCCTCTTTCAAACTCAAACGCTTGCGCAAATCCGCTAATACTTCATCGTAATATCCAACCGCATCTATCAATTTATGTTTCACCCCATCGGAAGGCGTTTTGACCTTCATTTCATTCGCAATATTATAAACCTCATCGACTTCTATATTACGTGATTTTGAAATATCATTGATAAACAATTGGTACAATCCACCCAAATATTCTCGAACTTGCATTCTATTTTGAGGACTCATCGCATTGAAACGAAACGGTTCCGTAGCCGATTTGAATTGTCCTGCATAATAAACTTGCGTTTTCACGCCAATTTTATCCAACATATCTTTGAAAAAAGGCATATCTGCCGCAAAGCCATTGAATTCAACCATTCCAAGCGGGCTGACGGTGATTTTATCCGCCACAGATGCCATATAATAACCACCTTCCGTCAACGCATCGCCATAAGCAATGATAAATTTGCCACTTTTTTTGAAATCCTCCAACGCACGACGCACACTTGACGCAGTAGCGTTGCCCATACCATGTGACAATTGAGGTTTTATCAAAATACCTTTGATATTTGGGTCTGATTTAGCACGCGTGATTGCTGCGGTCATATCGTGCAAACCGAGCATTGATTCTTGTTTGAAAGGATCGCGGTCGCCCGTATTATCGGTCAATTCTGGCACTTGTTTTGAAAAATCCAGCTCCAAAATCGTATTAGGTTTCACGGTTTTCGCTTTATCGCCACTTGAAGCCATACGCACCGCGCTGCCAATCCCCCAAATGCCGAAAACCACCACAAATAGGAACACGCCAAGACAAGAAGCAAAAACGAATTTAAAAAACTGTTTCATCGCTATCGAATTATGATTTTAAAAGAATTCTTGTTGATTTGAATGGTACAAAGGTAAGTTGAACCCCTTTTTTATGATAGTTTTTTAGATAAATGAGGCTGTTTTGCGGATAAATAAGGTTTAAAAGGCTCGTTTAGCAGATGATTTTGAAGTTTTCCCTCAAAAGACTTATCTTTGTATCCTAAAATCTAAAAGACATGCTAAACAATCGCAAGTTCCCAACAAGTTCGCAAGAATTTGAACGCATTATCCAAAAAGGTTTTATTTACGTGGATAAAACCCGTTTTTCGGACAGGTTGTATCAATTTGCGAAGGGCACTATTTGCTTTTGGGACGCATCCCAGAATTCGATGAAATGATTAATGATTCAAAAATTAAAAAATAAAACCATGTCAGGTTTCGTAAAAACAACCATTCAAGACGGGATTTCCGTTATTACATTCCAACATCCTGCGCATAACTCATTGCCTGCCAATCTTTTAGCAGCCTTAACTACTGCCATTCAAGCGGCAGGGAACGACCCCAACACGCAACTTGTCGTCCTCCGAAGTGAGGGCGAAAAAACGTTTTGTGCAGGCGCGAGTTTCGACGAATTAGCCGCGATTCGCACCCGCGAACAAGGAAAACAATTTTTCATGGGTTTTGCAAATGTCTTGAACGCGATGCGCACTTGCCCAAAATTCATTGTCGCACGGGTGCATGGGCGCGCAATTGGCGGCGGAGTCGGCATCGCGGCGGCGGCGGATTACTGCATTGCCTCACAATACGCGACCATTAAATTGAGTGAATTGGCGGTTGGCATCGGGCCCTTTGTGATTGGGCCTGCGGTGGAACGCAAAATGGGTTTTTCAGCGTTTTCGGAATTGGGGATTGCCGCTTTCGAGTGGAGAACCGCACATTGGGCAAAACAAAAAGGTTTATATCATGAAGTTTTTGATAGCATCGAACAAACAGATGCGTATTTAAAACATTTTTGCGACAATTTAAAACAATATCATCCTACGGCAATGCAACAATTAAAACAAATTTTTTGGAAAGATACCGCACATTGGGATACGCTGTTGGCAGAACGGGCACAAATTTCAGGCGAATTGGTGCTTTCTGAACACGCACAACAAGCGATTCGCGCTTTTAAAAAAGGCTAATATCCGTTTATGAAATGAGCTGTAAAAATACATCTTTGCATCATTTAAAGAGCCACCTGTCGTAAACTTTGAAGATTTCCTAAACGAATTCCATTGAAAATCAATCTTTTAGTATTTAAACCGCCTTATTTGCAATGAAAAAAATACTTATTTTAATCTTTTTGTGTTTGAATATTTGTCACGCTGACGCGCAATCACCTGACCCAAGTTGGCAAATCGCCGCTAAAAATATTGACCCCAACCACTATTTTGGCGTAACGGTTGCCAACGGCATGATAGGAATGGTTTCCTCGCCGAATCCGTTACAAGTCAAAGAGGTGGTTTTAAACGGCGCGTTCGACACCTACGGGCGTGGACGCGTGAGCAATATTCTTAAAGTGTTCAGTTTTGCAAATATGTGGTTGGAAGTCGGCGGCAAACGACTCGGACGCGCTGACATTAGCAATTACGCTCAAGCGTTGGACATGAAAAATGCCATGTTGACCACCACTTTTGACTATTCCGACAAGATTTCTGTCAAACAAGATATGATGGCATTGCGTCACTTGCCGCATACCGCGTTGATTGACCTCGAAATCACCGCTAAACAAGATTGTGAAATCACCGCCGCCAGTTTTATCGAAGCACCCGAAAATCTGAAAGAGGTCAAAAATATGTATGCCGAGATTGATAGACCTCATGTTTTGATTCCGTTGATGACTTCGGTGGCGAAAAGTCCTACGGGTAAACATATTGTTGCAGTTTCAAACGCTTTTTTGTTTGAAGAAGCGCATGGGCAAGAGCCGCGCCTCATTCATGAAGATTGGGATTACAATATGCACTTGACGAAATTCAAAAAATCGTTGAAAGCGGGGCAAAAATATCGTTTTAGTGTGGTCGGTTCTGTAATTTCGACCGCGCACACCGCAGACCCACATAATGAAGCCGAACGCATGACGATTTTTGCGGCACTCGAAAAACATGATAGGTTGTTAAATCGGCATCGGGCGGCTTGGAGTCAATTGTGGGAAAGTGATATTTTAGTGGAAGGAGACATTGATGCTCAACGAGATATACATTCAGCTTTATATCATTTGTATTCGTTTGTGCGCGAAGGCACGCCTTATAGTTTGTCACCGATGGGCTTGTCGGGTTTGGGTTATAATGGTCATGTGTTTTGGGATACGGAGCTTTGGATGTATCCTCCGTTGTTGACGTTGCATCCTGAATTGGCGCGCTCGGCGATGGAATATCGGTATAATGGCTTGGAAAAAGCCAAATCGAATGCGTCAGGTTACGGTTACAAAGGCGCGAAATATCCTTGGGAAGGCGATGATTCGGGACAAGAATCAACCCCTGTTTGGGCATTGACGGGCCCGTTTCAACATCATATTACGGGTTGCGTTGGTTATGCGATGTGGAAATATTATCAAGTTACCAAAGATATAAATTGGTTAAAATCAAGAGGTTATCCCGTTTTAAAAGAGACTGCCGATTTTTGGGCGAGTCGCGCAGAGAAAGGAACGGATGGCAAATATCACATTATCAACGTCGTTTGCGCCGACGAGTGGGCGGAAAATGTGGATGATAATGCGTTTACAAATGGCATTGCAAAAGAAGTTCTGGGTTATGCGACATTGGCGGCACTGACATTGGGTTTGCAACCCGACCCACTTTGGAAAACGGTGGGTGATAATATCGTTATCTTAAAATTTCCTGACGGAACGACTCGTGAACATGCCACTTATAATGGTGAAATCATCAAACAAGCGGATGTGAATTTGTTGAGTTACCCGTTGAGCGTCGTGACGGACGCGCCGACGATTCTTAAAGATTTGAATTATTACGAAAAAGTGTTAGCGGATTATCAACCTGGACGCAAAGGGCAAAGTCCTGCGATGGCGCATGCGATTTATTGCATCCTTCATGCGCGGCAAGGCGACACCGAAAAAGCATACAAAATGTTTTTAGATGCGCATAAACCGAATCAAGTACCACCGTTTGGCGTACTTTCAGAAACGGCAGGTGGGACGAATCCGTATTTTGCAACAGGCGCGGGCGGCTTTTTACAAACGCTGATCAATGGTTTTGCGGGTTTGGAAATCACGCCAGAAGGCATCGTTCAAAAGTATAAACCTGCGCTGCCAAAAGCATGGAAATCATTGACTATCAAAGGAGTCGGTATAGATAAAAAAACGTATATAGTTAAATAATTCGATTTTGGAAAGTAGATTTTGGATTTCGGAGTGATTTAACTTTCATTCCGAAATCCGAAATCTACCTTCCGAAATCGAACTAATTCAATACAATTTGTTTTATTTTTTTTTAAACAAACACAATTTGCTTTAATTTTTTGGGTTGCGAAGCATCATAGATGCGACTTACGCAATATTCACTCTCCTTCAAAGTCGTAAAACGCCAATTCACGCCCTGCACCCATGAGCCCTAAATTGGTTTATCATCTGCATTCATCATTAATTATGCGTTTGCAAATCTTGATTCTAATGCTAATTGCACTGCTTTTGCCGCCGTTTCGAGTTCAGCTTGCGTATTATAATAGTGTGGCGAAAAGCGAATTGCCCAATCCACCTCTTTTTTATTGTAATCCAACAACGCAAAATGTCTGAAACTCATCGAAAAATTCAAATTATGTTGTTTAAGCAACGCTTTCATCGTTTCGGGCTTGATGCCTTCCACCGCAAACGTCACAATACTCCCCAATCGAACCCCTTGATCCAAGACGCGAACACCTTCTATTTTATTCAAAAGTTGTCTCATCATTGCCCCATTTTGAACATTAACGCGTTCTATCTCATTGATATTGAATTGATTAAGATAGCGCAACGCTTCCGCTAAACCAATCACATTCGCACTTGCATTCTCCCATAATTCAAATCTTTTTGCACTTGGCTTTGTGCGATATTCGTTGTCCGCAACCCAATCCGCACCACTCATATCCAAAAATAACGGTTCCAATCCTGCCGCTAACACCCTATCCGACGCGTACAAAAAACCGATACCTCTCGGACCGCGCAAAAATTTACGCGCCGTCGCCGTCAAAAAGTCGCATTGAATTTTTTGAACATCCACCGCAATCTGCCCCATAGATTGACACGCATCCACCAAATACCAAATATTCAATTCCCGACACATCTTTCCAACCGCTTCAACAGGCTGAATTAACCCCGAATTGGTTGGAATATGCGTCACCGCCACCAAAACAGGCTTATGTTTCAACATTAATTGTTTGAAATTTATCAAATCTAAATCGCCCGCAGGACGGTTGCCGCCTCGAATGATTTCAACGCCTAACCGCTTTTGCAACGATAAAAAAGTGATTTGATTTGAAATATAATCATCATCTGTTGTCAAAATGACATCTCCTTTTTTGAATGGGATAGATGATAATGCTTTATTATACGCATCGGTCGCACTACCCGCCAATGCAATATTTAAAGCATTGGTATTCAATAGTTTAGCGGCTTCATCGTAAAAAGCGAGGAGGGCATTTTGACGCAATTCAGCGATTTCATAACCACCAATTTCGGCTTCTTTTTCCAAATATTCAGTCATAGCACGCGTAACAACCGTGGGCGGAAGCGATGCACCTGCATTATTGAGGTGAATTTGAGTGAGACAATGTGGCGTTTCCTGCCGAACTTTTTTCAGATTCATCGTAAAATTTTTAGTTGTTGAAATGAAATTGGTTTTCAAAAAGCACGTCGCAAATATAACCTTTAATTGGAAGCAGCCCATAAAAGTAGCTTTTTTTTTGAAAAAAAATGGAAAAATTAGGTTTTTGGGAACAACTCCATAATCTTGATTTTAAACCCGTCGAATTCGACGGGTTTAGATACCGATACCATCAATTCGTAAAAAAACCGCCTTTTCATTAAGCATTCCAAATAAAATACTGATTTTTATTCAAAAAAGCCGTTTACAGAATGGCTTTACCATTGAAATGGAAATACTTTTTGCGTAAAATCCAAGTGCTATTCCATTTAAAAGATGTAGCTTTGCGGCGGGATAGGCATTAACTGCTATCTGATTTTCAACTACGCTACTAAATTATTAAAATAATATAAATATGAAATCCGTTAAAGATTATCATCCAGAAATATACTGGACCGAAGTTGGTAAGAAAATTAAAAGTCGAAAAGAAACGGACAATGTGATAGCAGGGGATGATGAACCGTACTATCGCTACAAACGAGAACAGTTTCTAAATTTATTGAAGGAAGTTGATTTTAATCAAAAATCAGTGTTGGAAATTGGTTGCGGACCAGGAGGCAATCTCGTGGAATTATCCAATCTGAAGCCCCGTAAATTAGTGGGCGTAGATATTTCCGATCAAATGGTGGAATTAGCCCAAAGTAAAAAATTACCCAATGTTGAAATTTTAAAAGTGAATGGTACTCGTTTGCCATTTGCGGATAAAACCTTTGACATCGTATTTTCAGCAACCGTTCTACAACATAATACAGATGAACCAATGTTAAGTGCATTGATTCAAGAGATGTGTCGCGTGAGTGCCAAACAAGTCTTTCTTTTTGAGCGCATCGAAACGGAGATTACAGGAGATGAATTATGTCTTGGGAGACCTGTTCCCTATTATGAATCTTTTATGAATCGGCATGGTTTCAGCTTAGCCGCCCAAAAATTTATCAATATCAGAGTCAGTTATTATTGGGCAGGAATGATTCGAAAAGGGCTCAATTCAAGCAGCAGACAAGAGGGTGAACCCTTAAATTGGATTTCAACTACCCTTCAAAGTGTCTTTTTACCCATCACAAAAATCTTAGATAAGTTATTTACATCCGAAAAAGATATTGCAAAACTTGAGTTTAAACGAAGGTAATGATGAATGATGAATTTTACAATAAGTTGATTATCAATTGATTGTAAAATTCATCATTGCTCCTTTTTACATCAATTCGTATCCTGTTTCTGATTTAAAAGATCCAAATTCACCAAAACCGCTAAATTCATAAAAAAGAACGGTCCGATTTTGTCTGATTCGATTAAATCATTGATTATGATTAACATAAGGATTATCACAAATGATAATAAAACGGTCATAACCATTCGTTTACGCGTAATATCAGCCGTCTGATGATAAATGTCTTCGCCCTTCAACAACCCCAAAAAGCATAATCCCAAAAAAAGAATCCCGCCTAAAACGCCATTATCTACAGTCGTCATCAAGTAATAACAATGAATCCCCGATTTTTCAGCGTTGTTGCTCACATACGTGCGAAAGCGTGTTAACGTAAAGGGTTTATAAAACGAATAAAAATTGCCTGGTCCGAAACCAAAATAAAAATGTTTTTGAACCATAAAACTCCCCGCAACCCAACGATAAACCCGTTCCATCGTCGAAATATCTTCTAATTTATAGGTTGCTTCGATTAAATTTTCAAAACGCGTATGCGACACAGCATGTTCATAATTCGGGGCAAAATCCAAATATTTGTTTTTAGTTTGGAGAAAACCGATGAGCCAAACTAAA